>NZ_JBLZFX010000005.1:0-143157 GCF_050753345.1 Alkalinema pantanalense CENA528
TTCAAATTTTGTTAAGCGCAATCCAGTCCGATTTGGGTAATGACTGAGCTTAGGGATTTGCAAAGAAATAATATCCCCTCTTCATCCCCCCACCCTCCTACCCTTGTACCCTCCTACCCCCTACCCAATTGGGATTTTATTTATACGCTGTTCCCTTAGTATGACTCTCCAGATTTTTGGTTGGCTAGCAGCTGATAGGCCATCTCAAAGTCCTCCGGCGTAATCCGAATGGTGCTGGGTTCGGTCTGACCTTGCGCACGATAGCGACGGATGGATTGCAGAGCTGCTTGGTTACTAAGCAGAGCTAAATCGGCCCCATTCCAGCCTTCGGTTTGCACCGCAAGATTGACTAAATCGACAGCTTCCAAGGGGCGATCGGCGTTGTGAACCTGGAGAATGGCCAAGCGACTCGTTTGATCTGGCAAATCGACCTTAATTTGCAGATCCAATCGTCCGGCTCGAAGTAAAGCCGCATCCAAGGCATCGGGACGATTGGTTGCGCCGATGAGTAGCACCGTTCCCGCATCTTGCAAGCCATCTAGCTCTGTCAATAATTGCCCCACAACTCGATCGCTGACGCCGGAATCGCCGTTAAATTTCCCACGGGCTGGAGCCAGAGTGTCAATTTCATCAATAAAGACTACGCAGGGTGCGGCTTGCCGTGCTTTTGTAAATAAATCGCGCACTTCCTGCTCGGCAGCGCCCACCCAACGGCTGAGCAATTCAGGGCCATTGACCGCAATAAAATTCGCCCGCGCTTGGGAGGCAACGGCTTTGGCTAGCAAAGTTTTACCTGTGCCCGGTGGCCCCCACAGTAGCAGCCCGCGTGGAGCCTTGGCCCCCGTTTGTTGATACAGGTCTGGATAGAGCAGAGCGCCTTCCACCGATTCCTGGAGGGTTTTCTTGATTTCCTCAAGTCCCCCGATTTGCTCCCAGGTAACGTTGGGTGCTTCCACCTCCACCGATCGCAGTACCGAGGGCTTAATCTCTTTCAACGCTTGCAGAAAATCCGTCTGCTCTAGGGTTAATACATCCGGTACAGCAGATTGCAAAGACGGCATTTGGCGACGCAGGGCCAGGTAGGCGGCTTTTTGGCAGACGGCCTTTAAATCAGCTCCCACCATGCCGACGCAGAGATCGGAGATCGCGTCTAAATCCACCGATTCCGCTAAGGGCATCGATCGGGTTTGAATGGCCAAAATTTCCAGCCTGCCTGCCCGATCGGGGACTCGGTACTGAATTTCTCGATCGAAGCGACCGGGACGCCGCAGGGCCGGATCGAGATGATCGGGACGATTGGTTGCGGCGAGGACAATGACCCCCGTGGTTGTGGCAAACCCATCCATCAGGGTCAGCAACTGCGCCACCACCCGCTTTTCCACTTCGCCTTCCACTTTGTTGCGATCGGGGGCGAGGCTGTCAATTTCATCAATAAACACAATGCAGGGCGCTGCTTTGGCCGCTTTTTCAAAGACCGTGCGCAGGCGCGTTTCCGCCTCGCCGTAGAATTTGCCCATTACCTCCGGCCCTGCGATCGCAATGTAATTGACCCCCAATGCCTCCGCCAGCAAACGAGCGGTCAGGGTTTTACCCGTCCCCGGTGGCCCCACTAGCAAAACTCCCTTGGGCGGCTCTAGACCCATTTTGGCAAGCAATTCTGGCCGTTTCAGGGGTAATTCCACCAATTCCCGCAGTTCCCGCAGGGTTTCACCCAGTCCTCCCACATCCTGGAGTGAGGGGGCGGGTTGGGAGGAACTCTCAGCAGGGCGATCGGCAGACGGGGCAGCGGGATTGCTTGGCGGCGGCGTGATGATCACCACTTCTGGATCGGAACTTGGAGTCGGTGCGTCAGTTTGCAAGCGGCTGACACCAATCCCTGCATTGGATGCAGTGCGGCGGGGAATACTGCTGAGACGGCGGGAGGAAATTTGCATATCGGTTTTAATTTCGCCGCTGTCGATTTTGTCTTCGAGTGCCTTTGCCAGTTCTAGCAATTGCTCAAAGCCCTTAAATAAATCGCTCATGCCGATCCCCCGACCCTGCTAGTAGGACTGTTGATTAGAACATTCGGTTCTAGGGTGCCCAGTTCGATTGCGGCAATCGATCGTATGACGCAAGAGTTACCCGATCGAAAAATACCAACAGTCCTACATCACATGATTCTACTCAAGGGTTTGGTGAGGCGAGGATTTTGCCTCATTAGCCAAGGCGCTGTTTGCGAGATTGTTCGTCGTTGCAGTGATAGGCTTCTTGGCGATCCAATACTTACTCATAAAGTGGACTTGTTCAGTAATGTCTACAAATCCGGCATTGCTTAAGCGATCGCTGAGATCATCCTGAATATAGTTCCGGTAGAACGGCTCATGGAAATTCTCTGCGAAATTCTCCATTACAGGAACTAATTCTGGAGAATCACTCATTTGAATGGAATCGCAAATGATAAAATGTCCACCGGGTTTAACTACTCGGAAACATTGTTCAATTACTTTCTGGCGCACTGGTGCAGGCAATTCATGGAAAAGAAATACACAGGTAACGGCATGGAAGTAATTCTCCACGTAGGGCAATTCTTCCGCATTTCCTTGCATTAGTTGCGGCAGTTCCCCTGGCAATTCTGACAGCAATTGGTTGGCCTTGCGAAGATAGGCCGGAGACAGATCGGTGCCGTGGAGGGAAGCCTGGGGTAGCATCCCCCGGATCATACGCAATGTCCGTCCTGTGCCACAGGCCACATCAAGGATATTGACTGCCTTGGGTGCAACTTCGCTGAAAGATTGCAAACTTCTGCGTAACGGTGCAAGAATCCGGCGACGCATGGCATCGGCAGAACCGTTAAACAGGAGTTCGACTTGTAGATCGTAAACATTGGCGGAAAAATCGCTGAAATAACCATCGGTTTGATGATGGAAATTGCGTACGTAGTACTGGGGATAACCGCTGGTATCAACGCTGGGTGAAAAGTCTTGAAACTGCTGTTGGTTGGCGCGATTCCAAATTTGTACCGAATCTAGACACACTATCGGGTAGAAACGCAAAAAATCACCCCAGGGATGATCGAACAGGAGCTCCTTGGGATAAATGCCCTGCTCCGCATCCTGCCAGTCGATCGCCTGCAATTGGTCAACCCGTTGCTTGATCTTGGCAAATAACGCCGGGCTGAGGGGTTTGGCGGCGGAGTCCCGACGGGGGGCAATGATTCCCATCGGCGCGATCGCGCTTAAAACTCGAGAACTGAGCGTTTTGTGGGTTAGTCCAAACACGCTTTTCGTCTGTTGCAGTGCTTGGTAAGCCAGTTTGGTTAGGGGATCAGACAGGGTTGAAGGGTCGGACATGGTTCACTAGCGCGATAGATCGCAATCAACTGTTACCTAGCGTAACGGATCTTTATAATCTATTGCAAAGGGTAGGGGGATTAAGTGCTGAAAATGTTTCCAGGTGCTAACTTTAGCCTCTCATTTAAGTGCTATTGATGCTCATAAATTTCGTAGGCTTCCACAATCCGTTGAACTAGGGGATGGCGAATCACATCGGCTTTAGAGAAATAGCAAAATTCGATGCCTTCCACCGATCGCAGAATTTTCTCCGCAATTTGCAGCCCCGATGCCTGATTCGGCGGGAGGTCGGTTTGAGTTAAATCCCCCGTAACTACCATCTTGGACTTGAAGCCTAAACGGGTCAATAGCATTTTCATTTGCGCAGGGGTTGTATTTTGCGCCTCATCCACAATCACAAAGGCATTGCTCAATGTGCGGCCCCGCATGTAAGCGATCGGCGCAATTTCGATCACCTGCCGTTCCATCAAGTTCGTAATTTTCTCAGGATCGACAAATTCGTAGAGCGCATCGTAGAGGGGACGCAGATAGGGATTGACCTTTTGCTGCAAGTCTCCGGGCAGGAAGCCCAACTTCTCTCCTGCCTCCACCGCAGGTCGCGTCAAAATCAACCGTTCATACTCATTATTCAGCAATGCCTGGATTGCCAAAACCGCCGCTAGATAGGTCTTTCCGGTACCTGCTGGCCCAATGCCAAAGGTCAAACTGTGCTTGCGCACCGCTTCCACATATTGGCGTTGCTTAAAGGTTTTGGCCCGAATCACATCTCCCCGGCGATTGCGGGCTAACCCGTCGGCTTGGATCGCTTGAAAGGTTTCTTCTTGGTGGGTATCCAGAGCATGGATGGCCGTTTTAATATCCACTTCCGAAATCGGTTGTCCTGTCTTCCAGCCGAATTCCAATGCGCTCAAAATTTTCTGAACCCGTGTAATTTGACTGGCCGTCCCAGAAATCATGACTTCCTGACCTCGTAGAACCAGGCTTGCACCCGTCTGCCGTCCAATCAGTTTGAGATTACTCTCTTGATCACCCGCCAGGGCGATCGCACTTTCGATACTGGGCAAAGGAAAAGTCAAGATTTCGGGCATAGGATCAGGGATTGATATGGTGGGAGTAGAGAACGGTGGGAGTGAAGAATGGTGGGGCAACGTTTCTGTGAGCAACGTTTCTGTGAACGCAGCTTGACCCTAGGGCGTAATCAAGCCTGTAGGTTTTAAGAAAAGGATCAAGTAAAAAACACCCGAAGTTGAATCTTCTGGGTGTCTTTTCATCTTATGCAATTTCAATCCAAGCTGGAGTTGGTAAATCACAAAGCACGCTAGAGATGACTCTAGGGACGATGCTTACGGGAGGCTTCCAACTTGCGCTTGCGACGGAGGCTAGGCTTCTCGTAGCGCTCACGGCGCTTAACCTCAGACAAAATGCCAGCTCGTTGAATTTTTTTCTTAAAGCGGCGCAGAGCAGATTCGATGGACTCGTTTTCACCTAAACGAATTTCAGCCATACTGTTTCACCTCCTTAAAGTCTTTCAAAGAAAAACCATGACTAGCTAAGCAAAACGGTTTCAGACCAATTAAAAATTCAAAATGAAAAATTGAAACTTGATCACTTTACGAGCGCATCTGTTGCAATTTTTAACATTAAGATGGAACTGAAATTTGTTTGTCAACCTAACTGACCCGCATCTCAAGGCCGGTCAGTATCATGACTTGTCCCGGTAAGGCTTTGAAGAACGTCGTTGAGGCATCGATCGCTCATTTTCCTGAGGCTGTCCGCCATAGACTTCAAACCGAATCGTTTGGTTCGCGGCTTGGGCAATGCCGTCCAATACCTTTCGAATGGCTTGCACATTGCGCCCCCCTCGACCAAATGCCCGCCCCCGATCGTCTTCATGGAAGGCAACTCGAATCCACACCCTGGCCTTGGCCGCAGACACCTCACAGTCAACCCGAAGTAAATCAGGATGATCCAAAAACGGTCTCAACAGAAACCGAGTGAGTTCTGCATAATCCGGCGTAAGGGATGGGGGTTGAGGAAGCGTAGCAGCCTGTGCCATCAAGATAATCCGGTGACTAGGTAATTCGGTGACAGCGATGGGGTTACTTACTCAAAAGATTCGCTTTAGTCAGGATGCTCCGCACGGTATCCGTGGGTTGTACCCCTTTCTTCAACCAATCGGCAATGGCTTCTTCATTTAGCCGGGTTTCGTTGGCACGGGGATCATGGAAACCCACTTCAGCAATGGGGCGGCCATCCCGTCGGGAGGTGCTGGGGGCAACAACGATACGATAGCTAGCCCCACGCTTCTTACCAAAGCGCTTTAATCGCAGTTTGAGCATGTCTAGAAAAGTTGACTCCTGTGATGGTTCATCGAAAAACAAGCAATCAGCGAAGAATCGAGCAAACCCAATCGATCGCCGGATTCAACATCAACAGCTCGTAGGGAATAGCTCATCGCCAGTCTATGATTCTAGACCATTCCCGAACATTCGTCACGGGGGGAAAGCAGTTCCGATCGGGGCGGGAGGATGAAAGCCCCTAGACAAAGGGATGTTGAATCAAGACCATCGGCTGCTTGCAGAGCTGTTATGGGGTTGTCAGCGTCACAAACGGTGCTGACGGGACAAATTACAACGTCCCAAAGCCTTTTTTCTTCTTGTCCTTTTTGGACTTCTTGGGTTGCTGGTAGCCGCCCTGGTAACCTCGGAAACCAGGTTGGGGCCGATAGGGATTCCCCGTGGGCATTCCCCCCGTCATCCCTGGCATCCCCATACCGGGAAATCCGCCCATCCCAGGCCGGCCCATTTGTTGCATCAAGGCCCGCATTTTCTGGAAGTTAGTCACCAGTTCTGAAACATCTTTTTCCGTATGGCCGGAGCCCTTGGCAATGCGTTTGCGGCGGCTGGGGTTGTTGGCAAGGAGATCGGGATCGCGCCGTTCCGCTAAGGTCATGGAGCCGATCATGGCTTCGGCCTTCTTCAGTTGCTGTTCGCCCTGGCGCAGTTGGTCTTCGTTGACCATTTTGTTCAGCCCAGGGATCAGCTTCATGACGCCCCCAAGGGAACCCATGTTTTTCAACAACCGGGTTTGCTTGAGGAAGTCGCTAAAGTCGAATTTGGCTTCGAGGATTTTTTCCTGGAGTTTTTCCGCTTCGGAGAGATCAATTTCTTCCCGTGCCTTTTCCACCAGGGTCAGGACGTCACCCATACCTAGGATCCGAGATGCCATACGATCGGGGTAGAAGGGTTGGAGGGCTTCCACCTTTTCGCCGACACCAATAAATTTGATCGGTTGGCCGGAAATCCGCCGCACGGATAGGGCTGCCCCCCCGCGCGTATCCCCATCCATTTTGGTCAGGATGGCCCCGGTGACGCCGATCTGATCATGGAAGGATTTGGTCAAACTGGCGGCTTCTTGCCCCGTCATAGCATCGACCACTAGCAGCACTTCATGGGGCTGAACCGTGGCTTTAATTTGGGCCAGTTCGCCCATGAGGGTTTCATCAATCTGTAACCGGCCCGCCGTGTCAATAATCACGGTGTCAATGCCGTCGGCCTTGGCTTTTTCCACCCCTTGGCGGGCAATTTCTACAGGGTTGGCGTCCGTCCCCAGTTCAAAGACTGGCACGCTGATTTGTTTCCCCAAGGCTTTCAACTGGTCGATCGCCGCTGGTCGGTAGATATCGGTGGCGACCAGTAGGCAACTGCGATCTTCCTTGCGCAGATGCAGGGCTAACTTGGCTGTTGCGGTGGTTTTCCCCGTTCCTTGTAGTCCCGCCATGAGGACGATCGTCGGTTTGTTCTCTGCTTCGGCTAGGGGAACATTTGCTTCGCCCATGACCGCCAGCAGCTCGTTATAGACAATTTCAATAAACTGCTGGTCAGGTCGTACTCCCGTGATGACTTCTGCACCCAGGGCTTTTTCTTCCACTTCGGCGACGAAGTCTTTGATGACTTGCAGGTTGACATCCGCTTCTAGCAGTGCCCGTCGCACTTCCCGAAGCGCGTCTTTAATGTTGGACTCGGAAATTTTGTCTTGGCCTCGGAGTTTTCTCCAAGCTTCTTCCAAGCGATCGGAAAGTGCATCAAACATAATGGTGTTTTGGATCTAGGGGTGTCTTGGATCTAGGAGTGTCTTGGATCTAGGAATGGGATCTACAAATACAAATGGGAGCCTGGTGATCGCATAGTTCGGTGGGGTGCGCTGGGACCGGTGGATGGCCCGATCGTCGAGCAAACATCGCGATCGAACACCACGAACCCGGATCGCAAACCGGAATTTCCGAAGGTATAACAACCGATCGGCTAATACTCCAGGGTACACTGGGCACGAAACGTCTTTCAATGGTTCCTATGGTGCGCGAGGTCATTGCCCGAATTCAAGCCTTCAACCAGGGACGGATTCCCGAACTCGTCCAGCGCAAGTATGCCGCGATGGCAAATGATGCCTTTGCCTTTTTACGGGGGACTTGTCATCTGTTTTACGAGGATTTAGCTACCACTACGGAACTGAACCAATCTCCCACGGTTTGGATCTGCGGGGATCTGCATCTTCAGAACTTTGGTAGTTTTAAGGGCGACGATCGTCTGGTTTACTTTGACATCAATGACTTTGATGAGGCCCTCCTGGCACCCTGTACCTGGGATTTGATTCGCTTTCTCACGAGTATTCGTGTGGGGAGTCATCTTTTAGGGCTTGATGAGACATGCATTGATCTCCTATGTCAGGAATTTCTCACAGCCTATACTGCTGCAATTGCCGGAGGGAAAGCCCGTACAATCCACCGTGAAACTGCAACGGGATTAGTGGATGACCTATTACAAAGCTTGAGAAAACGTAAGCGGGCCGATTTTCTCAAGGATCGCATCCAAAAAGGCAAAACCCTGCGGCTCATCCCTGACAAAGTAACGCCAGCTTCCCCTGAAAACTACGATCGGATCCGAGCTTTGCTTCACGCTTGGGCGGTCACCCAACCAAATCCAGAATTTTTTGACGTGCTGGATGTGGCCCATCGCATTGCAGGTAATGGCAGTTTAGGGGTGGAGCGGTACATCATTCTAGTGGCAGGGCAAGGCGAATCTAGCAGCCGCTATCTGTTAGATCTGAAAGCGGCAAGATCATCGAGCTTGCAACCCTATGTGACCCGTCTTCAGCCCCGCTGGGTCAACGAAGCGACCCGAATTGTTGAGATTCAAACCCGTTTTCAGGAATCTCCCCCGGCTCTGCTCACGGCTCTTCACGATGATGCACAATCCTATACCCTGCGAGAATTGCAACCGACTGCGGACAAGGTTGATCTGGCGGCCAGTCAAGGCAAATTTAAAAAATTGTCTAAGGTGACTGGGACGATGGCGGAAGTCACTGCTTGGGGTCAACTGCGCAGTGGGGGTCGCCAGGGCAGCGCGATCGCCGATGATTTGATTCAATTCGCCCAATCGGCGGCTGACTGGCAGCCCCTAGTGTTGAACTATGCTGCGCAGTACGCTAACCAAGTTGAGCAGGATTACGTAGTTTTTCGCGACGGTTATGCCTCTGGATGCTTAGCAAGATAGGCAAATCTACGGTTCTGTCCCCCTACCAGGGTTCGGACAATGGAGACAAGGTAAAGAAACTTAACATTAATTTCATCTGCCATGTCTCTTCAGATGCGCCCCCCCATGGACTCTTCTCCCGTCATCCATTCCAGTCAACCGAAGTGCTACCTGCTCCATAATCGTCAGCAATATCGCAATTGCTACATTACGCTGGCTGATGAAGTGAAACCGATCGCCGCGATCGAGTACCAGGATGCTTACTTTAGCTTCTTTAAAACCGTTGCCGATCGTTCACGGGCCGATCAATTAGCGGCAAAACTCCTGAACAAGGGAAATTCGTTGGTGATGGTAGAAATTCCCCGTGGGGTGTCACTGTGGATCTACGAGCCAGATGCCCAACCTGTGTTGCGGAATCCCAAGCAGGGCTCCCATCGCGTTTCTTCTGCCCCCATCCCCGTCCTAGGTGCCAATGGTAACTACCAGCCCTGTCAAATCCAAGTACCGGACTTGGATAAACCTTTAACAGGAATGGTCTACGACAATCAGTACTACAGCCTTTTGCGGATGGTACGAGATATGGCCCAAGCGCAATCCTTGGCTCAACGGCTGGTTACACGAGGCAACCAAGCCCTAATTACTGAAAGTTCCTATGGCTATTCCGTTTGGGTCTGGGAACCGGATGCTATGGAGATCGATTAGGCTCAACGATCGATTAGGCTCCGTCCCGATGCCCCTTCCTCTTGCCTAGGGCCAAGATATCCCAAGCAAAAAGCTGGATCCAAAACAGATCCAGCTTTTTTGTGGAATTTTTAGGCGATCGCCCCGCAGGGCTTGGCCATTGGATTCTCTTTACCTAGACATTCTTTTCAGCTAAGGAACGCGCCATATGCTCAAACGGCTCGTCAACAATGCTGGCAGGGCTAATCCCAGCCGCAGCAACTTGTTCCCGCACAATGTCTTTCATAATTTGGATGCCGCGCACCGTAGGGCCGACGGGCACATCTAGGGAATTGTAGGTTTCCCGCAGCCCTTCTAGAACCCGTTCATCGAGGACATCGCTATCTCCTGCTACCAGGGCATAGCTGGCATAGCGCAGATAATAGTCCATATCCCGCAGACAAGCCGCATAGCGACGGGTGGTGTAGGCATTTCCGCTGGGGCGAATCAGTTCAGGCACTTCTTCAAATAGTTGAGACGCCGCCTGCTTGACGATCGCCGATGGATTGGAGTTGATGACGGCAGCAGCCTGAACCCGTGCCATACCCGTATCGAAATAAGCCTTGAGGCTGTCGATCGCGGTTCGATCGAAATATCGCCCTGTAACATCGTAGTTTCTAATCAGGCTTGTTACTGCGTCCCGCATGAAACTCTTCTCCCGAATGATCCCGAATACAGATTTATCGATTGCAACCTTTCGTTAAGGTGGTTGACGACCTCCAGCCCAACCCACAGCAAGAAGATGAGCTACTAAATAATCAGCAAGCAATTTAAGAATCAGCAAGCAATTAAGCGTCAGTTTACCACGCGAGGTTGGAGGTAAGGGGAGCCCCCTCCTAATACTGTTTACTAAACGTTACGATCGTCACTTTTCTCTCCTGTAGACCTTAAGGAGAAGGGCAAGTAGCAGGAGTTAGAAGGATTAACGACTCTTCCGACAATTTGTTAAGTCAAGTTAACTTGTTAAGTCAAGTGAACAGCAAAGCAATGGCTTTTCCAGAAACTCTGTGATGAACGTGGTCAGGACAGCAAAATTTGTCAAGCTTCATTCGTCAAACTTTACTCAACCATTCCCGAAGAGGCTGGGCTCTGGGACAAGTCTGTGGGCCAGCCGCAGAACGCGAAGACAGTAGAGGTGCACTCGCTAGGCTCAGTAACGGCGGCAGGCGGATAAGAAGGTGCTATATTCGCCCCACTAATCCCAAAGCAGGTCTTAAATTTGACTAGAATCTCACGTTTTGTATAGATCGCTACAAAATACAAGAAGTCAAGTCCATAGGATGATGCAGGTGATTAAAAGCGTCTATCTTCAGGAAGAGCCTCAACTGCAAATTTTTCTTCCTTTAGAGATTCAGGTTGCAGTAGTTTTAAAGGTAAGGGTTCGCAAAGTTCCTTGGGAGCCTGGGATTTAAACTTCGCAAGGTTTTAGTCACTGTGTCCGACTGGGGCAATCAATTCTACCCAAGTTCCCCAAGCATAGTTATTCACTCGCTGCGATCGTGGAAAGGGTGATAGCTAGCTGGGCCGAATTTGCCTGTGCGTTCCAGAGGTCGATGCATTTCGAGAACGCACATCGATCGCTAAATTGAGCAAGATACGAACGATTTCAAGGAGTATTTCATGGCCACCCCGCAGGAGATCCTGGCGCAACTGGGCGAAGGGAAAATCGAATTAGTCGATCTGAAATTTATCGACACCCCAGGGATTTGGCAGCACCTTACCCTGCACTACGACCAAATTGATGAGAGCAGCTTTACCCTGGGTGTGCCCTTCGATGGTTCTAGTATCCGGGGTTGGAAGTCCATCAACGAATCTGACATGATGATGGTGCCCGATCCCAGCACTGCCTGGGTCGATCCATTTATGGAAGTTCCCACCCTCAGCCTGATCTGCTCGATTAAAGAGCCCCGGACAGGTCAAGCCTATAGCCGTGACCCCCGATCGATCGCGCAAAAGGCTGTAGATTACGTGCAAGCAGCTGGTTTCGGCGATACGATTTTCTTCGGGCCAGAAGCTGAGTTCTTCATCTTTGATGATGTCCGTTACGACCAGAACCAGCACGAAGGTTACTATCACGTCGATAGTTCTGAAGGGATTTGGAACTCTGGCCGTCAGGAACCCGGCGGTAACTTGGCTTACAAGCCTCGGAACAAAGAGGGCTACTTCCCCGTTGCGCCCACCGACACCTCTCAAGACATGCGGTCTGAGATGCTGTTGCTGATGAAGAAACTGGGTGTACCAATCGAAAAACACCACCACGAAGTAGCAACGGGTGGCCAGTGCGAATTGGGCTTCCGGTTCGGTACTCTGATCGAGGCGGCTGACTGGTTGATGACCTACAAGTATGTCATCAAGAACGTGGCTCGCAAGTATGGCAAAACCGTGACCTTCATGCCCAAGCCGGTCTTTGGCGACAACGGTTCCGGGATGCACTGCCACCAGTCCATCTGGAAAGACGGCCAAAACACCTTTGCGGGTGACCAGTATGCAGGGCTGAGCCAAAACGCGCTGTGGTACATCGGTGGGATCCTGAAGCATGCGCCTTCCTTGCTGGCCTTCACCAACCCCACGACCAACTCCTACAAGCGCTTGGTGCCTGGGTTTGAAGCTCCGGTGAACCTGGCTTATTCCCAAGGGAACCGTTCCGCTTCCGTGCGGATTCCGCTCTCGGGTGACAATCCGAAGGCGAAGCGCTTGGAATTCCGTTGCCCCGATGCAACCTCTAACCCCTACCTGGCGTTTGCTGCCATGGTTTGCGCAGGCATTGATGGGATCAAGAACCAAATCGATCCGGGCGAGCCGTTGGATGTGGACATCTACGAATTGTCTCCGGAAGAACTGGCGAAGGTTCCTTCTACCCCTGGTTCCTTGGCGGAAGCGCTGAAGAATCTGGAAACCGACCACGAGTACCTGACGGCTGGTGGCGTGTTTACGGAAGACTTCATTCAATCCTGGATCAGCTATAAGCTCGATCGGGAAGTGATTCCGGTTCAAATCCGGCCTCACCCCTACGAGTTCATGCTCTACTATGATTGCTAATCAGTGATTGCTAATCAGTAGATTGCAATTTAACGATCGCGGTTATTCAGCGATCGGTATTGATTAATGAAGCAAGGGCAGGTGGGTCTAGGATCTACCTGCCCTTGTTGCATAGATATTTGCGCGATTTGTTATGGGTTGTTAGGGTAAAGCGCGTTGTCTTAGACCAGAAGTGCTACGCTGGATAAGCCGTTTTTTCCGCCGTTGTCCTGTGGTGTCTCCTTTCGCCGCTGAGCGTTTATTGTTTACGCCTGCCACTTCCAATGCTGATGCTGTTCCGTTAATTTTTGCGTTTCCCAATGAATACACGATTGGGATTACGAGCTTGGGCTACCAGGTGGTATGGGCGACGCTGGCGGCGCGATCGGACTTAGCGGTGAGTCGGCTATTTACTGATATCCATGAAACGCTCCCCACCCAGCCGGAGATTTTGGGATTTTCGGTGTCCTGGGAATTGGACTATGTCAATATTCTGGCCATGCTGGAGCAGTTGGATATTCCCATTTGGAGCCGCGATCGCAACGATGATCATCCGATCGTTTTTGGGGGTGGCCCGGTTCTGACGGCCAATCCGGAACCCTTTGCGGACTTTTTTGATGTCGTGTTGCTGGGCGATGGTGAGATTCTGTTGGATGCGTTTATTAACGCTTACCAGGAAGTGCGCCATGCCGATCGATCTACGCAATTGAAGCATTTAGCGCAGGTACCGGGGATTTATGTGCCGAGTTTGTACGAAGTGACCTACGACGGTGCGGGTGGTGCAGTTTTAGGGATTGAACCGATCGAGGCGATCGTGCCAGCGCAGGTGCAAAAGCAGACCTATCGGGGCAATACGTTATCGGTATCCAGTGTTGTGACGGAAAAGGCGGCTTGGGAAAATATTTTCATGGTGGAAGTGGTACGCAGTTGTCCAGAAATGTGCCGCTTCTGCCTTGCCAGTTATCTGACGCTTCCATTTCGGCCTGCAAGTTTAGAAGAGTCCTTGATTCCAGCGATTCAAAAGGGATTGGCGGTTACGAATCGCTTAGGATTACTCGGTGCTTCGGTAACGCAACATCCAGAGTTTGATTTGCTGTTGGATTATATTAATCAATCCCAGTACGACGATGTTCGTCTTAGTATTGCTTCGGTTAGAACCAATACGGTTACTGAAAAGTTAGCAGAAACGCTAGTTAAGCATGATACCCGATCGATTACGATCGCGGTGGAAAGTGGGAGCGATCGTATTCGTAATGTGGTGAATAAGAAGCTGACGAATGACGAAATCATCAATGCTGGGATCAATGCAAAAGCGGGCGGATTGAGCAACATTAAGCTCTATGGAATGGTGGGAATTCCCAGTGAAGAGTTGGAAGATGTGGAACAAACGGTGGCCATGCTGAAGGCGTTGAAAAAAGCGGCACCGGGATTGCGGTTAACCTGGGGCTGTAGCACGTTTGTTCCCAAGGCGCATACGCCGTTTCAGTGGTACGGGGTGAATAAGCAGGCGGAAAAGCGTTTACAGTTTTTGCAGAAGCAATTGCGACCCCAGGGCATTGAGTTTCGGCCTGAGAGTTTCAATTGGTCAGTGATTCAAACGTTGTTGTCCCGAGGCGATCGACGGTTGTCGCAGCTATTGGCGCTGGTGCGGCACTATGGGGATACGTTAGGCAGTTATCGGCGGGCCTTTAAGGAGTTAAAAGGGCAATTACCGGATTTAGATTTTTATGTTTATGACCATTGGCCGATCGATCGGGTGTTGCCTTGGAGCCATTTGCAGGGGCCATTACCGATCGGGACGTTGCAGAAGCATTTAGAAATGGCGCGATCGTATTTTTAAGACCCATCCCCCAAAATCAGGTTTTTCGCAATTCCCCAAAAACCGGGTTTTTCTAAAAAACCCGGTTTTTAGATCGGACTTACTCCGCAACGCGATCGCGCTCCATCATGCTGACGTACTGCCAATCTGAACCGGGCACAGGCATGGGTGGACTCCAGCGCACTCTGTCGGAGAATCGCAAAACATGCAGTTGGTTAATTGCTGCTTGTACTTCTTTGCGAGTGCCGAATAAATAAAATCGAAACGGTTTATATTCCGGATCGCTAACACGATCGGAATCACCAAAACCAATAAACATGGGATTTCTCCTACTGGTAGAGATGGGAAGAAACCCCAAAAACTAAGGCCACCCTTTTGCATAGGACAAGTAGGGTGGCCCGATCGAATGTTAAAATCCGTCACAGACCGCCTCGCTGGTCACCTCAGCTTGGGGGTTTAGCTGCCCATGGTTGTTGGTAGCAACCATGGGTAGCGCCTTAATTTTTGGGAACTGAGCTGATGCAACGGGGAATTTAAAGGTGTTGGCATGCAGCTATGAAAAACCAGCCTAGGGGGAAATCCGATCGCTGTCAATCCGTATTTCAAAAAATTATCGATGTATTATTGAGCACCCGCAAACGCATAGGTCATGTTCGTGACTTTGGTGCGATCGGTTTTTGATGATTCAGCGATCTGTCAGAATTCAGCAGGGCGCAAAGGGCTTTTTGTAAATTTGCTAGACTGGCAGGTAATACCCAATCAATTTGTGATTGCACCCCATCACGATCCCCCTACATCTCCTTATCTCCTTCGGAGCGGCTACGCCAAGAAAAAGGGGGACTTTGAGAGCATTTGGCTAAATTCCCCCCTTTTTAAGGGGGGTTAGGGGGGATCGGATCTGTAGCAGTGACAAATTAATTTGGTACAACTGCTTGATAGCCCAATTTTTGTCGCCCAATTCTGGACTGTTGCCCTATGGTTTTCGATCCGCTGACGAAGGCTCTAGATTTGCTGATGGGTAGCCAACTGGTCAAGGATAAGTTGCAACGCAACGAGCATGTTATCCGGTTCCTGAAGCAGCTTGGGCTTTCCCCTGAGCAGCCTCCGGCGGATTTTGAAGGGGTGTATGCCTACGCGCTGGTGGAATATGGGGTAGGCAAACCGAAGCCCTGTTTAGAGATTTTTCGGCAGTCGGAAATTCGCAAAATTTTTAGAACTGCCTTTGGCGATAATAATGCACGACGTTGGTTAAGGTCGGGGGAACAGTTTTTAGACCAAAGTGAGATCGGTCAAGCTGTGCGATCGATCGGCTTAGATCCAAAGCGGGAATTGGCAGCGTTTGCCGCTTGTTTCATTACCGTCACCAAGCAAACGCGCAATCCCAGCGAAGTTTTGCTGTCCCATCAAGTCAGTTCCGTCCAACAGCAAATTCAACAGGTGATCGAACGGCTCGATCGCTTGCCCAGTCTGGAAGGCATCCGCACGGAACTCGCCAGTCTTGCGGGCTCGGAGGCGGGTTTACTGCCTGCATCATTACCCCAAGCCCAGTCCTGTCGGGCCTTTGCCTTGGGTCAGCAGATGCGGGGCTGGTTTGAAACATTGGGCTATCGGTTTGAGTCCTATGAGGTGTGGGAAACGAACTATTTTGAATGGATTATTAATATTCCAGTGCGACGGGGACGCTACGATCGGGTGCTGGTGCGGGGGGTGGATGGAGAAGTGGGCATTCGGGATGTGCGATCGTTGGCGGCAGTGGCAGCGCAGCAGAAAACCGATGAGGGCTGGATTGTTACGGCGCGGCGGATTTCCCAGGCGGCACGCAATGAGCTAGAACAATTGGAAAACCAGCCGGATTGTGCGCCATTGGCGGCTTTTACGTTGGATGAATTGCTCGATCAGGATGCGGATTTTAGTGGTTATTTAGATTGGTTGGCGGCGGAGATTGAGCAACGGGGCATTGAGGCGCGGTATGTGCCCTTGGCCTGTACGAAGGAAGAGGTTGATCCCATCACCCACCAACGGCTCGGTATCAGTCGCTATGGTGCAGCGGAGGGTTGGACGGAGGGCTATCTCGATCGTTGGTTGGATGATCCGGCCAAGGAACATTTGTCGATTTTGGGTGAGTTTGGTACGGGCAAAACCTGGCTGACGTTGCATTATGCGGCGCAGGTGTTGCGGCAATATCGCGAAGCCCAAGCCAAGGGCATGGCACGGCCTCGGCTCCCGATCGTGGTGCCGTTGCGGGATTATGCCAAGGCGGTCAGTGTGGAGTCGTTGTTTTCGGAGTTCTTTTTCCGCAAGCATGAAATTCCGATTCCAGGGTATTCGGCGTTTGAGCAGTTGAATCGGATGGGGAAATTGCTGCTGATCTTTGATGGCTTTGATGAGATGGCAGCACGGGTCGATAAGCAGCAGATGATTAATAATTTCTGGGAACTGGCGAAGGTGGTGGTTCCCGGTGCCAAGGTGATTTTGACCTGTCGGACGGAACATTTTCCAGAGGCCAGGGAAGGCAGGGCGTTATTGAATGCGGAATTGCAAGCCTCAACGCGGGATTTAACGGGAGAGACACCGCAGTTTGAAGTACTGGAGCTAGAAAAGTTTGATGATGACCAAATCCGTCAGGTGTTGCAGTTGCAAGCTACGGAGGCAACGGTCGATCAGGTGATGGGCAATCCACAGTTATTGGATTTAGCAAGGCGTCCGGTGATGACGGAGTTAATTCTAGAAGCATTGCCGGATATTGAAGCTGGGAAGCCAGTGGATATGTCGCGGGTGTATTTGTATGCGGTGCGACGCAAGATGGAGCGGGACATCAAGGCGGAACGCACGTTTACATCAATGGCAGACAAGTTATATTTCCTCTGCGAATTGTCCTGGGAAATGTTGAGCACAGATCGAATGAGCTTGAATTACCGGGAGTTTCCCGATCGAATTCGCAAGTTGTTTGGCGCAGCAGTGCAGGAGGAGAAGGATTTAGACCATTGGCATTACGACATGATGGGTCAGACGATGCTGATTCGGAATGCTGACGGGGATTACACCCCAGCCCATCGATCGTTGTTGGAGTTTTTTGTAGCGTTTAAGTTTGCGGCAGAATTGGGAGCATTGGCACCGGATTTTCTAGAGTTATCACAGATGCGAGGGGATATCGATCAGGCATTAGAACCGCGTGAGTATACTTGGTCTGAGTATTTTGAAACACGATCCAATGTTGCACCATTAGCGGATTTTAAGACAGAGAGTTTGGAGAAGCTGCGATCGGGCTTTGGAAGAAACTTAATTAGCCGAGCTGTTAGCGAATTGATGCTGCCATTACTCGCGTCTGACGCGGAATCCTTACTCTGGAATATAATTACTGCTACAAAGCATAAGACCGAAGAGAATATCGGTTATGTTGGCGGCAATGCGATGACAGTTTTAATTCAACAGAATCCGATCGCGTTGATGTCAAAAAATCTAGCTTATACTGTTTTGCAAGGGGCGGATTTCAGCAGTGCAAATTTGCGTGATGTTGATTTAACGAATGCTGATTTGGCCAAGAGTACTTTTACACAAGCATTCGGCACAGTTTTATGCAGTGCTGTGAATCCCTCTGGCACTTTGTTTGCCACCGGAGAAACTGGTGGCCGGATTCATCTGTGGTCGGTGGATTTAAAGCAAGAAGTGATATTAAATGGACATGGTGATTGGGTTCGCTCATTAGTGTTCACCTCAGATGGATTAACCTTGATTAGTACTAGCAGTGATCAAACAATCAAAATTTGGGATATTGCCACAGCAACTTGTACGAAAACACTAACTGGTCATCATAGTCGAGTTTATGATGTGAGCTTACTATCGGATAACTGTACGTTCGCAACGGTAGGGGCGGATTGTAATGTAAAAATTTGGCATTATGACCAAGCTGATTGTCTTCATACGCTCACTGGACATACTGATATTGTATGGTCAGTCGCTTTTAGCAAAAGTGAGGAATTACTCATTACGACTAGCCGAGATTGTACTATTAAGCTCTGGGTCTGGCGTACAGGGGAATGTATTCAGACAATTAAGTTAGATTGTGATCGTGTTAATTTCGCTAATTTTATTCATGATGACAGGTCAATCATTGTTGGAGTCGATCATATAATTCAGATAATTGACTTGGAAACTCAAAAAACTATTCAAATTCTAGAAGGTCATAGTAAAAAAATCTTATGCTTCTCGCTCTCTCCTAATCAGAAAATGCTGGCTAGTAGTAGTTACGATCAAACAATTCGGATTTGGAATCTACATATGGGTAGGTGCGTCAATGTAATTGATACTCATACCAATATCATTCGATCAGTAACTTTTTATCCTAATGGAAAAGAACTTTTAAGTGGTAGTGACGATCGTAGCCTATGCCTTTGGGATATTTCCTCAGGAAGGTGTTTGAAGGCAAGATTTGGTCAAGTGAATGGAGTAAATGATATTGCACTTAGCCCAGAAGGAACGTTTTTAGTTAATACTAATGATGACGAAACTATTGGTCTATGGAATCTTGATTGTGGAGAATATCTCAAAACTTTTCAAGGTCATACTAAAAGAGTCTGGAGCGTTGCGGTTAGTTCTAATGGAAAATTTATAGCAAGTGCTAGTAGTGATCGAACTATCAAAATCTGGGATCTCGCTACAGGTGAATGCCTACGATCTCTGCACTGTCCTTCTTCAGTATTTGGTGTGGTAATCTCATCTGATGGTAAAAAGCTACTCAGCAGTGGTAGCGATCAATTAATTATTCTCTGGGATTTAGAAACGGGTCAACGTCTTCGAGAAGTACAAGACTCATCTTCAGTGTCTAATGAGTCCTCAGCGATCGCATTAAGTAATCAGTTTATTGCAGCTAGTGATAAAAATGAGATCCATCTTTGGGATTATGAAGTGATTGATCCTTTGCGAACCTTTCGAGGCCATACAGGATCAATTTGGGCGATTGTAATTTCACCCAATGAACAATGGATCGCGACAGGCTCCTTTGATACAACGATAAAACTGTGGGATATCCATTCAGGAGCGTTACGACTTACTTTGGAAGGACATTCTGATCGGATACGTGCGATAGCAGTAAATAGTGCTGGAACAATAATGGCTAGTGCAGGTGATGATACTACAATTCGACTTTGGGATATTGAAACAGGGACTTGTCAAAAAGTGTTTACTGGGCATGAGAGTCGTATTCGAGGACTAGCTTTCCATCCTAATAACCAATGGCTTGTGAGTGGTAGCTTTGATGAAACAATTCGAGTATGGAGTATTGTAACAGGGCAATGTATCAAAAAACTTGTTACAAAACTCTATGCAGGTATGAACATTACTGGAGTTAAAGGCTTAACTCCTGCCACGATCGCTTCCCTCAAGGCCCTTGGAGCAGTGGAGGACGATGAATGAAGATTCAATATGGAAAAAAGAGCGATCGCATTTACATCCTGGTACATCAGGCTTAACGAATGCCCAAAAAGGAGCGCTCAAACTCCTCAGTACGATTGCAGATGAATGATAGAAGAGAGAAAATGAACTTCGAGGAGAAAGACACGATCGATCAAAACACCTAAACAATAGGATAAAAAGATGAACGCCGAAACAACTGAACCCAAAGCAAACCTACAACTTGTTGAATCAATCATTCAATTGATTCGATCGCTCCCGATCGCAGAGCGCCAGGTACTAGAACAACGTCTTGCGAGAGAACTCACAGAATATCCGGAAGTGACAACTCAGGAAATCATGCAAATTGCCCAACAGAGTGGAGCCTTCAACTTTCTCCATGACGAACCTGACCTCTATACCCTCGAAGACGGAGAACCCGTACAATGGCCCTAGACAAAGGTGATATTATCCTAGCTCAATTCCCATTTACCGATCTCAGTCAAACTAAGCTCCGACCCGCGATCGTTCTTCATGCATCAGTAGAGAAAAATGAAATCACAGTCTGTTTTATCTCATCCCAGAAAGTCAACCAACTATCAGATAGCGAATTTGCTTTACTAGATACCGATCGAGATTTTGCACTAACCGGATTGAAAGTTTCTTCCAAAGTTCGTGTCACTCGGATTGTCACAGTGAATGCTCAACTCATCTCTCGCAAACTAGGCTATCTGGGTATAAATTACACTCAGATACTCGACCAAAAACTCAAACAAACTTTGAAAATTCCATAAGTAAAATATGAATAGTCCAAGCTCAAAGGCTTAAACCCTGCTACGTTGGTGCAGCCTCTCTTTCAGAGAATCGCTTCCCTCAAAGCCCTCGGAGCCGTGAAGGACGAAGAATAAAAATTAAACATGGAAAAAAGAGCGATCGCAAACTTATCATTCAGTTAATCAGGCATGCAACGATAATCATATTCAGTAAGAGCACTCATTTATCGGAGAATCAAAATGACCACCACGATCGACATCGGTACCCTCATCACTACAACCCCCGGACTCCACAACGGCAGCCCTCACATCATTGGCAAAGGCATAACCATTCGCCGCATCGTCACTTGGTATAAACGGGGTTTAAACGCTGAAGAAATCGCCGACCGTATTGGTACCCTCACCCTAGCTGAAATCTATGCAGCTCTCGCTTACTACCATGCTAATACAGCCGCAGTTGAAGCCGACCTCGCCTTTGAAAAAGCCGAAGCCGATCGGCTTGAAAAACGGCCAACCGGAAAGCCAATTAACTGATACTCTCAATAATCAAGATCAATCCTGAAAACATTAAATTAATAACCACTCACACCACTATGGATCTCTTACAACGCATTACCCACAACCCAGACATCTGCCACGGCAAACCCTGCATTCGTGGCCTTCGCTATCCAGTCGAAATGATTTTAGAACTCCTGAGTGCAGGCATGACCACCGAAGAAATCCTCGCCGATTACGAAGACCTCGAAGCCGAAGACATTTCTGCTGTCCTCATCTTTGCTGCTCGTCTTAGCCAAGTCAAAAGCATCCACAAGATCGCCTCATGAAATTCATTGTTGATGCCCAACTTCCTACCCGCCTGTTAGTTTTTAAACGTGGTTTGAATGATTTCAACGATCGTGTCCAGTGGTTGAGCAATATCCACCTGAAAAACCCCATCCGGCTCCTCCAGCGCTTCAAATTGACTTTTTAACAAACTTGCCGACATGAAATGCCCTTGGCGTTGACTTAAACGTTGTTGAATTAATTCAAAAGACCCTTTTAAATAAACAAATTTCACCCGATCGGAAACTTGTAGCCACTGCCGATAACTATTCTTTAGGGCAGAACAAGCCAAGACCTTTGGTGTAGGGACTTCTAACCACTGTTGAATCTCCGTTTGTAAACACTGGAGCCACGGCAATCGATCGGCATCCGTCAAAGGAATCCCCTGACTCATCTTAGCCACATTAGCCGCTGGGTGAAATCGATCGGCATCTTCAAACTGCCAGCCCAACGCCTCAGCTAACCTCTCTCCCACGGTCGTTTTACCTGAGCCAGAGACACCCATGATGATAATGACTGCGATCTCCATTGTGATTTCCTAAATGATTTCCTGCATGATTACGTTCTGATTGACATTTTGATTGACGCCGATCATTCCACAACGTCTGGTTTCGCAAAACATCGGGCCTGGTGAAACACGGCCTACAAAATACTGAAAGCGGCAGGAGACAATATCCATGGGATCAATCTCCTTACCGCCTTCAGAATCATTGCTGACAGAACTACCTAGAACCGCTTAGAACTTACCTTCTATCGCATCCATACAGCGATCGCACAGTAACGGGTGTTCCTCAGCCTCTCCTACATGGGTGGAATAGTTCCAGCAGCGATCGCACTTTTGACCCTCCGCATCCGCCACCCCTAGGGAAAGCGATTCGGAACTCAGTGCATACTTCATGCCTGCAATCCGATCGGCACTGTCCACCAATTCCACCTGCGAAGTCAGGAATAAATAGCGCAATTCATCGACCCGATTTCCGGATTGGCTCTCCGATGGATTTAACGTTTGCAAAACTGCTTTCCAAGCGTCATCCGCCACATAAATCAAGAGTTTTGCTTCCAACGATGAGCCAATCTCCTTAGCAGCCCGTGCCTGTTCCAGAACTTTATTAGCTTCCGTTCGCAATTCGCGCAACTTCACCCATTTCTCTGCCAGCGTCGGATTGCTCCAATGGTCTTCTAATTGCACCCAGCCCGATTGGAAGACGGATTTGTAGGGCGTTGCATAGGGCAAAAATTGCCAGATATCTTCCGCCAGGTGGGACAACACTGGCGCGATCGCCTTGGCTAAATTCTCCAGCGCGATCGCCAGCACCGTTTGGCAGCTCCGTCGCCGTGCTGCATTGGCAGAACTGATATAAAGCCGATCCTTGGCAATGTCCAAATAGAAATTGGACAAATCCACCACACAGAAATTCTGCACCGTTTGGAAAAAGCGCGAGAACTGGTAGGTTTCAAAGGCATCGGTTACTTCCGCAAACACTTCCGTAATGCGATGGAGCATGTAGCGATCGAGTTCCGGCAGATCTTCATAGGGAACCGCATTCTTAGCCGGATCGAAGTCATGTAAGTTCCCCAGCAGGAAGCGAGCCGTATTGCGAATTTTGCCCCGCACATCATTCAATTGCTTCAGGATATTTTTCCCGAGGGGCATGTCATTGGTGTAGTCCACGGAGGAAATCCACAGCCGCAAAATATCCGCCCCGTAGGGTGGTTCCTGCTGCTGATTTTTTCCGCCCTTAATCACCACCGCCGGATCAATCCCATTACCCAGGGATTTACTCATCTTGCGACCCTGTTCATCGATCGTAAATCCGTGGGTCAACACGGTCTTGTAAGGTGCATGGCCATTGACCGCTACACTAGTCAGCAAGCTGGATTGGAACCAACCCCGGTGTTGATCGGAACCCTCCAGGTAAATATCCACCGGATAGCGATCGCGCAATTCAGGCCGCGCCTGCACCACCGACGCCCAGGAAGACCCGGAATCAAACCAGACATCCATCGTGTCAAAGCCCTTGCGGTAGGTACGACCGTTGTTACGGTACTGTGCAGGTAGCAATTCCTCCACCGTCATTTCCCACCATGCATCGGAGCCCTTTTCAGCAATAATCCCTTGAATGTGAGAAAGGGTTTCCGCTGTGATTAACGGTTCATTGGTTTCCTCGTCATAGAACACCGGAATCGGTACCCCCCAACTGCGTTGCCGAGAAATACACCAATCCGATCGCTCCGCCACCATTGCAGTAATGCGATTTTCGCCCTGTTCTGGAATCCACTTCACTTCTTTGATGGCCTTGAGTGCCGCCTCGCGGAAGCCTTCCACCGAGGCAAACCACTGTTCCGTCGCCCGGAAAATCACGGGCTTTTTCGTCCGCCAATCGTAGGGATATTTGTGCTGGTAGGGGTCTTCTTTTAAGAGCGAACCCGCTGTTTGTAAGGCTGTCACCACCGCAGGATTCGCATCCTTCAGGACATTGAGTCCTGCAAAAGGCCCCGCTTCCTCGGTCATGTTTCCTGCATCATCCACCGGCGACAGGATCGGCAAGCCGTAGCGCTGTCCCACAAGGTAGTCTTCCTGCCCATGGCCCGGAGCCGTATGTACTAAGCCCGTCCCGGATTCTGTTGTAATGTAGTCACCCCCGATAATGATTTCACTCACGCGATCGAACAAGGGATGCTGGTACGTGCAATGCTCCAACAACTTACCCATGGTGGAAGCTTTGACCGTTAGTGTTGTGCCTAGCTTTTCCGCCAGTGTTTCTACGAGATCCTTTGCGACGATCAGGTACTTAAACCGAGTTGGATTGTTTTTCCCCACTTCTACCACGGCATAGACTAAATCCGAATTCACGGCAACAGCCAAATTTCCTGGCAAAGTCCAAGGTGTCGTCGTCCAAATGGCGACACCCAATTCTCCCAAAAAGGGATCAAACGGGGTCTGCAAAGCAGGGGCAAGGTTCAGGACTTCAAAGGCTGCGTACAAGCTGTTGGAGGTGTGGCCCTCGGGATATTCCAGTTCCGCTTCTGCCAGGGCCGTGCGGGAACTCGGACTCCAATACACGGGCTTCAAGCCTCGGTAAATATAGCCCTTGAGAAACATTTCTCCAAAGACGCCGATCTGGGCTGCTTCGTATTGCGGATTCAGGGTGATGTAGGGATGATCCCAATCGGCCCAAACGCCGTAGCGCTTAAAGCCTTCCCGCTGGTTGTTCACGGTTTCTAGGGCAAATTCCGCTGCTTTCTTGCGCAGGGCGATCGGGGTTAAGCCTTGGCGTTCTTCCGACTTCAGTGTTTGCAACACTTTCAGCTCGATCGGTAGTCCGTGGCAATCCCACCCAGGGACAAAGCGCACTTTACGGCCATTCAAAAGCTGATACTTGTTGATGATGTCCTTGAGAATCTTATTCAGCGCATGGCCAAGGTGTAAGTCTCCATTGGCGTAGGGCGGCCCATCATGCAGCACAAAGAGCTCACCGGGATTTTCCTGGGCTAGGGTTTCGTAAATCCTCTCATCGTTCCAAAGTTTTTGAATCTCTGGCTCCCGTTTGACAGCATTCGCTCGCATGTCAAACTTTGTTTGAGGCAGATTAACGGTCTCTTTGTAGCTTCCAGGTTCGGTTAGAGCCATGATTCCAAGAAATGTAAGAGTGGCGTGAGCGGGGTGTATGGGTACCGGAGGGGCAGATAGGGGGCAGAGATGCCGAATCCCCTCCCAAACTCCAGCGATCGCAGATACAAAAGTCTTGATACTCCCACAGTTTAGACATTATTGACAACTGGGGGGGGTCGCCGCAAGGGATTGAGAGACTTGGGCTGGAAGCTATATCTGGGAGGCCAAGGTTTCTCTGTGGCATTGTCTCGGTGAGACTAGTGCTTCTCAAGTCCTTCTCAGTACCGTTACCACTGGAATCCATCGGAAATAAAGTTAGAACTTGGATCCTGGGTCAGATGTCAATAATAGTTAACAAATCCCGACAAACCTCTTGACAGAAACCGCCACATAGTAGATGCGGCAAGAGTTTTACAAATCTGAGTAGCAATATTACAAAATGTTTCAGACTCAAGGGAGTGAACCTCGTCATGCCGCAAAATTGGTTCTGGAAGGTCGCTAGTCCAGAAACTGATAGAGCCAAAGGTTGCCAGATGGGCGCTTCAGGCATGATGTCAGATCCTGTACTCGCCCAGCCTTGGGAGCCATTTGGGGAACTCCTTTTTTAGACAAAATTTTTGGTTACAGATCTTTTGGAGGAATCCATCCATGAGTATTGTCACGAAGTCTATCGTGAATGCAGATGCTGAGGCTCGTTACCTCAGCCCTGGTGAGCTGGATCGCATCAAGAGCTTCGTTGCTTCTGGCGCAAGCCGCCTGCGGATCGCTGAAGCCCTTGGTGGTGCTCGTGAGCGCATCGTGAAGCAAGCAGGTGATGCACTGTTTCAAAAGCGTCCTGATGTTGTTTCTCCTGGTGGAAACGCATACGGCGAAGAAATGACTGCTACCTGCCTTCGTGACCTTGATTACTATCTGCGCCTCGTGACCTACGGTGTAGTTTCCGGCGACGTTACCCCGATCGAAGAAATCGGTATCGTGGGTGCGAAGGAAATGTACAAGTCTCTGGGTACTCCAATTGATGCATTGGTGGAAGGTGTTCGTGGCCTGAAGACCGCTGCTAGCTCCTTGCTTTCCGGTGAAGATGCTGCTGAAGCTGGCGCATATTTCGACTACGTGATCGGTGCGCTGCAATAGAAACTGGTGAGAAGTCAAGGCCGAGAGTGTAGAATCATCTATCCCTCGATACCTTTTAAGACTTAACACTCTTGAATTCAGCTCGACACATAACGACCACCTTAAGGAATCAAAGATCATGGCACAAGACGCAATTACCGCTGTTATTAATTCTTCCGACGTCCAAGGGAAGTATTTAGATGGTGCTTCATTGGATAAGCTGAAAGCTTACTTTGCAACTGGTGAACTGCGTGTACGTGCAGCAGGAACCATCTCGGCTAACGCTGCTGCAATTGTAAAGGAAGCAGTTGCTAAGTCTCTGCTGTATTCTGACACCACCCGTCCCGGTGGCAACATGTACACCACCCGCCGCTACGCAGCTTGCATCCGCGACTTGGATTACTACCTGCGCTATGCAACCTACGCAATGCTGGCTGGTGACCCCTCCATCTTGGATGAGCGTGTTCTGAACGGCTTGAAAGAAACCTACAGCTCCCTGGGTGTACCCGTCGGTTCCACCGTGGGTGCTATCCAAGCAATCAAGGAAGTAGCTGCTTCCCTAATTGGTGCTGATGCTGGAAAAGAACTTGGTGTATACCTCGACTACATCAGCTCTGGCTTGAGCTAGTTCCGTTAATAAACGGTACAAGGTTGATAGGTAAATCAGTTGTGGGCTTAGAAGTTTGCTTTGCTCAGATCTGGTAACCCTATAGCTTTCCTAGGAGCCAGGAGTCAGGTTTAGCTCGTCGAAGGCTGGTTATATTCTGGTTTTAGCGATCTAAGTCTGGGTCTTGGCTTCTTAGCATCTAGGAAAGTAATGTCTTGAATTTTGCAATCTCCTTTGGAGAAGTTGCGCGATCGCTTCCTGGGCTATTTACCGTGAGCGCTTGCGTTTTGAGAAATTGCATAAATTTGCCCTATTGACAGTGAAGAGTCTAGGGCACAACATTTTAGATCTAGGCTTGCTTAGGTTGGCATTAGGAGAGATAAATCCATGAGAATGTTCAAGGTTACCGCTTGCGTTCCTAGCCAGACGCGCATTCGCACCCAGCGGGAATTGCAAAATACCTTCTTCACCAAGTTGGTTCCCTACGAGAACTGGTTTAAGGAGCAGCAACGCATCCAAAAAATGGGCGGCAAAATTGTGAAAGTTGAACTTTCCACCGGAAAGCCCGGAACCAATACTGGACTAGCGTAATAATGCTCTATGCCACAACTACATTTGTAACTCATTTGTGAGGGGTGGCTCTGAGTATCAAGACTGTTGGAGGCTCTCATTGCCTCCTTTTTTATTTGATTATTTTTGTTGGATTATTTTGTTGGGTTATTTCTATTGCGTTGAATTTTTTATTGGACTGTTTTTATTGCATTGAGTTTTCAGGTTGAGTGTGTGCTCATCAATTGGGCTATGTGCTACTGCATGATGGCAGAAGAATAAACTGAGATGCTTGTATTGCAAGGGTTTTGCTCTCTTGTCATTTGCAGATTCCTAAAACTAGAAATTTCTGCTACGCAAGGGCTTCAGAATTTGCTTCAGAGGGAGTGACAAAAGAGGAATCAATAAACTCAACTTGCCAATAAAACTCAACTTGCCAATAAAAAAGAGAGGCCGTTGACCTCTCCTTCGTGACCCTTTAGCTTCTTGCGGAGCATTTGGGTTTGTTTCTTGATTTGTCGCTGCCTAGCAGAACTCCGTTTACCTTTATCATTGCGTCCCTCTCGTCGAGGGGATTCCCATCGCTTGAGCCTCATAGTTCACCTACCTATTGCTATAACAATATACTACCAACATACTACAGGAATTGTCCAGTCTGTTCGTGCACATACACCGATCGCTTTCCACGATTAACTTGGCTCGATCGCCAAATACAACAGAAGAAAGACTGACTCCAGAAGCTTGTGAACGATGCCACCTGAAGTGTGATTTGAAGATTTTTATAAAGTATGGGCGAGGAGAGACTCGAACTCTCATGCCTTTGCGGGCGGCAGATTTTGAGTCTGCTGCGTCTACCATTTCGCCACTCGCCCGAGTTGCGTTCCCTTACTATAGCCTAAGCTTTTGACAGAAGCAACTATTGACTACAAAATTGACTGGCTTAGAGATGATTAGCTGAGAATTTACCAATTCCGCCAGCCGCCCTTGACCTCATTCGTTGTGCCTGGGGACTGCTGTAACAAGGTTTGATATTCCACGCTATTGCCCCAGCGATCGACTTCCCGAGCCCGTAGGACTGGCAGCGGATGGGTGAGTTGGCTAGTTTGCAGTTCCTGTAGCATCTGACCCAATGGGGTTTGACTGGCCTTGTCGTAATCCCTGGCTTGGGCAATAAATGCCTCCAAATTGAGTTGGTTTACTAAAGAAGGCGAGCCCCCGGTTAATTTCATTAGAACAGACATCATCACAGTCGGATCTTGGGTCGCTAAGAGAGCGGCCCGATCGCAGGTAAATTCAGCACAGCGAACCCAATGCAAGATTTGGGCTTGCATACTTTGGGCAATAACAGTTCCCCAGGAGGGCAGCTGACTTGCAGCCAAAATCAGTAGATTGGCTAAGGTTAAATACACTCCATGCTCGCATTTCAGGTGACCCAATTCGTGGGCCAACACTGCCTGCACTTCCTGGGGGGTTAATAGTTCCAGTAGGGCTGTGTGCACCACAATGAAAGGTTGCTTGCCCCGCATGGCCATGGTGTAGGCATTGGGTACCGGATGCTGACGCACGTAAAATTGAGGGGGCTCTAAATCCAGAATCTGGCAAGCTTCCAGTAAAAGCTGATGGAACTCTGGCAACTGAACAGCACTGACCTGAATGCTGGAGGCTAGATTTTCCATGTAAAAAAATTGTTCTGCGACGTCGCCTAACAACGTTCGTACCAGAACATCCATTCCCAGCAGCTGTTTTAGCTGATTTGTTGCTTCTAGATCGAGTGGATGACGAAATTGCTGGGCTTTGAGACCACGTAACGTTTTTTTGTTAGATAACTTCTGGTGAGACAACATCAAAATTCCTCTATGACCGCGATCCAGTTAAAACCAGCGCGATCGTGAATGCTGTAAACCTAGCCTAGATCATTACTGGGACTCTGGGTTCTAGAGGGACGATGTAGGGATAGCAATATTAGGGATAGCAATCTGCGAAAAAGGCTATTAATCCTGACTGAACGGCACAATTCCCCACAGTCTTGTCTGATCTTCTGGTTCGTCCCATTTTTATCTTGGCTATTCCATTTCGGTGTCAAACGAGTGGGGTTAGACAAGTGGGGTTAGAACAAGTGGGCTTATCGCTTAGGGCAGCTTAGATCAAACTTGGCGGTGAGGAAATGGCCCTAGAGAGCACAATAAAGGGAGTAGATGAACAGAACTTTGGGACATTTAGTCAATGCCAATCGGAAGGTTAAGAGAACCCACAAATCAGGCGGAAGAGCCTAGATCCTACCAATGACTCCTCTGCCCAGTGGGTTGCTGATCAGGTGAGCGATCGAAGCTTCAAACGACCACTCCTAGCAAGATCTTGGCGTTAATTACGCCTGGGGATCTGTTTCTTGATCACCGTTTTTCAGGTCCTCTGGCACGTAAGCACGAACCAGGTTGGCACCCAGTTTCTGGAACTTTTCTTCAAGGCGATCGTACCCCCGATCCAAGTGATGCAACCCGTGAATAGTCGTTTTGCCTTCTGCGGCCAGCCCTGCAATCACCAAGGCGGCAGAAGCACGCAAATCTGTTGCCATGACGGGTGCGCCCGAGAGCATCGGTACACCTCGGACGATCGCGATATTGCCTTTAACGCGGATATCTGCCCCCATGCGGTTCAATTCCGCCACATGTTGCAAACGATTCTCAAACAGAGTCTCTGTAATCACGCTGTTTCCCTCTGCCAAAGTCAGCAGCGACATAAACGGCGCTTGTACATCCGTTGGGAAGCCTGGGTGGGGTAAGGTCTCAATATCCGTACCGCGATAGGTTGCTGTGGGATGTACCCGCACATGGGTGGGTGTCTCCATGGTGTACCCAATGCCAATTTCCCGCAACTTTGCTAGGACGGGGGTGAGATGATCTGGCACGATCGGCCCCACTAGAATCTCTGACCGAGTGATGGCACCCGCCAAAATAAAAGTCGAGGCTTCAATGCGATCGGGGATCACGGAGTAGTCGGCCCCGTGCATTTTTTCCACTCCTTCGACCACAATGCGTTTTGTGCCCGCTCCAACAATTTTGGCCCCCATGGCATTGCAGAAGTTGGCCAAATCGACAATTTCTGGCTCTTGGGCTGCGTTTTCAATAATGGTTTCCCCGTCGGCCAGGGTCGCTGCCATCATGATGTTTTCGGTGGCCCCCACACTGGGAAAATCGAGATAGACGCGAGCGCCCTTCAGACGCCGTCCATTCTTGACGTAGGCATGAACCACCCCATGCTCAATGTGCACCTCGGCTCCTAGGGCTTGGAGGCCGCGTACATGCAGATCTACAGGCCGATCACCGATTGAGCAACCTCCGGGTAACGGAATCCGCGCAGTGCCCATGCGAGTTAACAAAGACCCCATGATGAAAAAGCTCGCCCTCATTTTACTGACGAGTTCATAGGGGGCTTCTGCGTTCGTCAGATTCGATGCATCAAATTCAACCGCATCCTGATCTCGGCTGACTTTGACTCCGAGAGATGCCAAAATGTCACTCATTCGGGTGACATCCAGCAAAGAGGGAACATTGCGCAGCCGGCAAGATTCTGAACAAAGTAAGGTTCCTGCCATGAGAACTAGGGCAGAATTTTTTGCACCGCTAATTGTTACATGACCGCTGAGTGACTGACCACCAACCACTTCAAGCACCGCTTGGCTTGTTTTGGAATTGATGGGAGATTGGGATAGACGAGATGCCACAGTAATGGGACTACCCTCCTGGGTTAACATTTCGAAAAACTTGTAAAGTTGGTTCCGATTCTACCTGAAAGTTTTTTTATGTCTAGCCTATATAGCTACAGTGCATTTCTGATGAGGATAAAGCAGTTCGGATACAACTCAAAAGTATTTCCGCGATGGGCTTGACAAATCAGGGATTTTTCGTGAGAATAAAGAACATTGTGAGTGACAGAAATCACTTCTCTATACCTTAATAAGCGGAACTGGCGGAATTGGTAGACGCGCTAGATTCAGGTTCTAGTGTTCGCAAGGACTTCCGGGTTCAAGTCCCGGGTTCCGCATTAAAGTCAAGTTTACCCAACAGCTACTCAAATCTATCGAGTAGCTTTTTTAATAGAAATTTTTTGAATGGATAGAGATTTAAGTTTTTAATGGTACTTAGACCGTCAACTTGAATTGGCTAATCACTAATCACTAATTGACTAATCCCTGATCGATCCTAGCGAGTTTAATGTTGGTTGATTCGGTAGCCTAAAACAGGATGGATAGATCTTCATCAAGCCTCAGTCTTTTGTTGTCAAGATTGTGAGTCTGTCTGTTTGAGGCGTTGCCTGGATCTATTGGGCCTATAGGTCATTGGGGCTATAGGTTATGTCTTGAGCTTATTTTTATGTCTTGCCAGTTTTGTCAGGAGCTTCGATCGCTATGCTCACTAGCCTACAAAATCCTTTGGTTAAGCAGTTGCGTAAGTTGCAGCGAGCCAAGGAGCGGGTGGGCCAGGGCGTCTTCCTGTTGGAAGGAACTCATTTACTTCAAGAAGCTAAAGCGACCAATCAACCGTTAAATGTGGTGTGTTGTACGGAGGACTGGCAAAACCGCTATCCCGATCTCTTTGCCTGGGTGATGGGGACTGCCCAGCGCCTAGAACAGGTGAGTCCTGAGGTGTTGAGGGCGATCGCGACAACGGTGGAACCGGATGGAGTGGTAGCAACCGTGCCCCGGCTTCATACCCAGGCAATCGAAATTCACAGTTTAGGATTGGTTCTGGAATCTATCCAGGATCCAGGGAATCTTGGCACAATGATTCGGACAGCCGCCGCTGCGGGAACGGAGGGGTTGCTGGTTGGCGGCAGCAGTGTGGACTTAGGGAATCCCAAGGTCTTACGCGCCTCAGCGGGACAATGGTTTCGGCTACCCATGCAGGTAGCGCCTCAGCTACCGGAGCTCCTACAAGCCCACCGAGATCGAGGATTTCAACTGGTAGCTACTCTGCCCACAGCACAAAAGAGTTACTGGGATGTGGATTTTAGGCAGCCGACCTTGGTGTTAATGGGGAATGAAGGTGCGGGTCTTTCAGCGGACTTGGCTGACTTCGCAACCCTCCCTGTGCGGATTCCCCTTGCGCCGGGAGTTGAATCTCTCAATGTGGCGATCGCTGCGGCCCTTATCCTCTATGAAGCTCAACGCCAGCGACAGGCACTTCCATAAGGATCCAATAGGGCATCGGTAGAGCGACTATTCTCCGATTACGAGGCTTCCGGTCGTGGGATAGAGGAAATGGAACTTTCAGAATGGGGCCAATCGTCCTGGTACTGCATAAATTGCTCGATATCGGCGACTGCATCATCCAGTTCTTCGGGAGTAATGGCAGTGTCTACGGGCGGGCAGATTGGTTGAGACAGAACTTGAGGGCCGGGTTCTTCACTGCAAAGGGTTTGCTCAAGCTGATTTAATGAGTTCATAAATGCTTGAGCAGCAGCACGGCGCAGATGTTTTTGATGTTGACCCATGATGCTTGGCTCCAAAATCGAGAACAGCGTCCCTCAACGACCAACGACTTCAGCGGTTTGACTTCAGCAGTTTGTTGATGGAATGAGTGGCGAATGCCTGTATGGTTGCTGGGCTGAGTTTCCTATGAGTTTCCTAGTCATGGCTAACGCACCATCACTACAAAACCTAGGATGCCCAAATTTTGCTGAGGGTTTCACAACCTCAGATCGACCTCGCGTCAATCTGAGTCTATATGCTGATACGCTAGTGAGGGAGCTCAGTCGGGACGATCGAAGCATTTTGTGATGACATTCAGAGAAAACCCTGAGTGCTAAAACGGATTCGATCGTTGTTGAGAATCAGTTTATCGGCCTGTGGCATTTTGCCAAGGGTAAAAACTGGCAAAAATTTCAAGGAATGCCAGGATCTAGTTCATGGGGCAGGTAATTTTGGAGGGAAGTGTGGCTCAGACGTTTGATTATGATTTGGTCATTGTAGGTGCGGGCGTAGGAGGTCATGGTGCGGCGCTCCATGCGGTGGCCTGTGGCTTAAAGACTGCGATCGTGGAAGCGGCTGAGATGGGCGGAACCTGTGTCAATCGAGGTTGCATCCCTTCCAAAGCGCTGCTGGCTGCCTCTGGAAAGGTTCGGGAATTGCGGGATGCGGCTCACTTGGGGGCGATGGGTATTCAAGTCGGCGGAGTCGGCTTCGATCGCCAAGCGATCGCCGATCACGCTAATGCGGTGGTGACTAAACAGCGGGATGGGTTGACCAACAGCCTCAAGCGACTCGGGGTGGATGTCATTCAGGGTTGGGCTAAGGTGGCCGATAGCCAAAAACTTAGCATTGCGACCGCTGAAGGCGAAAAAATCGTGACTGCGAAGGATATCATCCTAGCACCTGGATCCGTGCCTTTTGTGCCGCCGGGAGCTGAGGTGGATGGTAAAACGGTCTTTACCAGCGACCATGCGGTGTCCCTAGAAAGTCTGCCGCCTTGGATCGCGATCGTGGGTAGTGGCTACATCGGCTTGGAGTTTGCGGATGTTTATTCCGCCCTTGGCTGTGAAATTACTCTGATTGAAGGCTTGGATCAATTGATGCCTACCTTTGATCCCGATATTGCCAAGGTGGCGCAACGGACGCTGGTACAGGCCCGGGACATCGAAACTCGTACAGGAGTTTTTGCGAAGAGTGTAACGCCGGGTTCGCCCGTGACGATCGAACTGATGGATGCCAAAACCAAAGAAGTGGTGGAAGTCCTGGAAGTTGATGCCTGCTTGATCGCTACGGGCCGAGTTCCTGCCACTAAGGACATGGGACTGGAAAATCTGGGCATTGAGTTACAGCGGCCTGGTTTTATTCCAGTAGACGATTACCTAGCCGTAGTCAAGGATGGGCAAGCAATTCCCCACCTATGGGCGATCGGAGATGCAACGGGCAAAATGATGCTCGCTCACACCGCTTCGGCCCAGGGGATGGCAGTCGTGGAAACCATTTGCGGTCGGCCCCGCACTGTCAATTACAACGCCATTCCTGCCGCAGCCTTTACCCACCCCGAAGTTAGTTTTGTCGGCATGACGGAACCTGCGGCGAAACAAAAGGGAGAAACGGAAGGCTTTGAAGTCCAGTCCGTGCGGGCTTATTTCAAGGGTAATGCCAAGGCGATCGCAGAGGGAGAAACCGAGGGCTTAGCCAAGGTGATTTTCCGACCAGACAGTGGGGAAATTCTCGGCGTCCATATTTTTGGCCTCCATGCTGCGGATCTGATTCAAGAAGCGGCCAATGCCATGGCCCAGGGCACAACCGTTCGAGACTTAGCCTTCTCGGTTCATACCCATCCCACCCTTTGCGAAGTGTTGGATGATGCCTTTAAACGGGCTGCGGGTGCCGGGGGCGGTCACTAGGGATTGACGGTTAAACTCAAGCTTGATGGTTTTAACCCCTAGGCTCTGAAGTTGACTCTGGTCTAAAGTTGACTCTGAAATTGAGTCTGAAGTTTGGTGAGTCATCTGTTGCCCTAGGGGCTTTACCCAATGCCATTCTTAAAATTGTAGAAATATGGAAATTCGTCGTCGTCCTCCTAACCCATCGATTGCGGTGTTGGATCTGCAATATCGGATTGATGCTCCAGATTCGGTACCTCGCCATATTTTGGAAGAAATTGTTTGGCATAAAGAAACGGAAGTTGAACAACTGCGCGACAAGCTTTCGCTTTTGGAACTTCAGCGAAAAGTGGCCCAACTGGAAACTGTACCGAAGGATTTTTTAGGAGCGTTGCGCCAAGGTCAGACGCAGCCTGCGGTGATTGCTGAAGTCAAAAAAGCTTCGCCCAGCAAAGGGGTGATTCGGGAAGATTTCGATCCAGTGGCGATCGCTCAATCCTATGCAATGGGTGGCGCTTCCTGTCTGTCGGTTCTGACCGATCGCAAGTTTTTCCAGGGTGGATTTGAAAATCTGACGCTGATTCGTGATGTTGTTGAGCTGCCGTTGTTATGTAAAGATTTTGTCATCTATCCCTACCAAATCTATTGGTCTAGATTGCATGGAGCTGATGCGGTACTCCTGATTGCAGCGATTTTGAGTGATAAAGATTTGGCCTATTTCCTGAAAATTGTCAAAAAACTTGGGATGACGGCCTTGGTGGAAGTGCATACCCTTGAGGAACTCGATCGGGTGCTAGCGATCGAAGGCGTAGAATTAGTGGGGATTAATAACCGTGATCTCCGTGATTTCTCTGTTAGCCTCCAGACAACCTGTGAGTTGTTAGAGTTACGGCAATCGGAAATTCACGATCGGCAAATTGTCATGGTCAGTGAGTCAGGAATTCATACAGCCCAGGATTTGCAAACGGTGGCCCAGGTAGGTGCTCAGGCGGTGCTGATTGGCGAATCTTTGATGAAGCAGTCTGATCCCGGCTCCGCGCTTCAACAACTATTTAGCTAGAATACGCGCAAACGGATAGCATTAGGGATCGTAGAGAGGCCCGTTCGAGCAGTGATTGCGCAGCACGATTATTTGGATCGATGTCTATAGTGGGACGATCGGGCCGCTCACTTCAGGATTAATTACGAAGTTAGTTACTAAGATAGTTTCTTCCTATGGCAACTTTGTTTAGACTGGGCATAGGATATCGTCAGCTTTATTATTCGAGCTAGGTTTCTCCCGACTTATTTTGTTATTACGATTTAGTTAGTAAGCTTTCCGCTAAGGATCCCATGGAGCCAATTTCCCTGCCATCCCATGTCCATTACGAGTTGTTGCTGCAATTACTTGAGCGACAGACTCTCTTTGAAGTGGGGCAAACCTGTGGATTAGGGCAACGCTCCCACCAACGGGAGCAGGTGCAACAGTTGATTAGTACCCTCCGTAAAGCACTGACTCAACAGAAACAGTTGGAAGATGAGTTGCAACGTTTGAATATCCCGATCGAGTACCGCTGGTCATTGAATGGCTCCATGGGAGCGAAAGCTGCTGTGGAAGAAAAGTCTATAAGAGAAAAGTCTATGGGGGAACAACCAGTTGCGCCGGACATGACGACAGGATAATTGTTCACTTCGGGATACCAGTTCTAGAAAACAAACAGTCTGGATAATGACATGGCCTCAGACGATCGAGACTCCGATGAACTAGAAGAGCTGCTAGACGTCATTCAACATCAGAGTGAACGGATTTCTCAGCTAGAACAGGTTCTCGATCAAACGATCGTCATCGTTAATGAATTGCGATCTCAGTTGGTTCATCAAGATTGGTTAGAGGCACAATTGGCCGCTACGGAAGAAATTGCCAACGTTCAGCAGCAAGCCATTCACCACTTAAAGCTGAAAATGACTGCGGGACAGGCACCGCTGGAAACGAGTCTTGATCCATCGTTGTCAGTTCTCCAACTAAGTGAAGGTGAGCCAGAACAGATTGGGCGGATGGATCAACTGGCGATCCTAGGGGAAGGATCGGAGCAGTCCCAAGCAGTAAGTAATACATCTAACGAGACTCTAGGCCAAACCCCAGCCACCCGGTTGGAAGTGCGGTTTACTCAAGCGCAGCAGCAAATTCAGATTCTTTATCAACGTTTACGGGGGGATTCCCACGATCGCTTGCACCCTTTCCAGGACACTTCAGAAATCTCTGGAATATCCCGTGATTTACCATTAGAGAACCAAATCGGGCAACTACAACAGCGATTACAGGAATTGGAAAGTGAAAGCTCTAAGCAAATGCAAGTGCAAGCATTTCTACAACAGGCTTGTCAAGAACTGGAGCGAGAACGAGAGGAGCATCAGTTTAGAATTCTCGAATTAGAGCATCAAACTGCAGAAATGCAAGAGCAAATTCTAAGACAAGCACAACAGGCTAGTGAATATGAAACTGCTATTCAGCACTGGAAGGATCGCTTTTATCACATTCAGAATCAAACTTTGAGTCTTAAAGAATTGCTAGAACAAATGTCGGAACCTCTGCCAGAACAGATTATTACGTTATTAAGTACAATTCCGCAGCCCACCACTTCTGAACAAATCCAAAGCCTACGTCGTGCCGTACCCCGTCGCAGTGATTTGCCAGAATTTCTCCAACGGAGACGGGGCTATCGCAAACGATAAAATATGCAAATTGTTTATGAAAAAATAATTGCGCTGTTGGAGCTCAATGTTTACAACTAACTGTGAAATGATCTTGATGTATTGAAGTGATGCAGCAAGTGTTTTTCAGTGGTGCCACTCAAGCTTGCGAAAACCTATATTTCACTACTCCATAAATCAGAACCATCGTCAATAATCCCAAGGCCATGGCTAACGGTTGGATACCTGCCACCCAACAACCCACTAGTCCTAGTCCCAATGCATCTGCAATGAGTACTGGGAGACGATCGCGGATGCCCCAGGGGACGATCGGTGCAGATTCCTGTGGCTGAAGCTGGATTCCTGCCAATAGATTAAAGCCCACTTGACTCAGCAACACAATTGCGGCTCCCCACCCTAGCCAACCGATCGCGCTATAAAAGCCCAGTAATTCGATAACAATTGTCGCGATCGTGACGCCATAAAATCGGCTTAATCGGGCATCCTGGGTCAATTTTTTCGCAAGTGTTAAATCTTTGACCAGCGCCACATTTTCTAGATCTACGATCGCCATACGGCACTGATCCCCACAGAGTAATAGCAGCGCGATTATTACACCTCGGGTGGCCCAGTTAACTGCTGCGATCGTCTGCCAGCCCAAGCCCACTATGGCAGGCAAAAACAAGACGTTGACGAGGACTGCAATCGTTGAAATCTTGCGCTCCATGGCTTGCCTCGAACCCAAAGCCCTATAATCATGCCATATTGTTTTGCATTCGCCGTTGTTTTTGATTGTCCCTTTGTATTCCCTCTAGCTTCCCTATGGCACCCTCTTCCCCTCCTGAACCCTTGACCCCAAACACCACACAAGTCCCAAACACCACACAAGTCCCAAACACCACACAAGTCATAGGTGCAGAGCGAGAGGCAAACCCCTTATTCCCCATTGCTGATCAATTTGCCCACTCCGGTCAAGCGATCGAAATCCGACCCTTTGGGAACGGCAATATTAACGATACGTTTTTAGTTACGGTTGATTTCCCGATCGACCATCGATTTATTCTGCAACGCATCAATACCCAAGTTTTTCGTCAGCCGGAACTCGTGATGCAAAACATGCGAGTCGTCACTGATCATATCCACGATCGGTTACAGCAGGAAAGCCTCGATCGCCGTTGGGAAACCCCGCGAGTTCTTCAAACGAGGAACAATCATGATCATTGGGAAGATGGGGACGGTTCCTTTTGGCGAGCGATTAGTTTTATCGATCAGTCCCAAGCCTTGGACTCGATTCAAAGTGTGGAACATGCGAAGGAAGTAGGGTATGCCCTAGGCAATTTCCATCGGTTGATTAGTAATCTCAATCCTGATCAACTTGCAGATACGTTGGAAGGATTTCATATTACTCCCCGTTATTTACAACACTATTACCATGTTCTAAACAGTATTCCAACCGCCGATGCGCTATTAGTGAGCGATGACACTCAATATTGCATTAACTGGATTGCTGACCATATCGAATTTATATCTGTTCTAGAAGATGCAAAGAAACAGGGTAAATTGCCCCTACGCCTCATGCACGGGGATCCCAAAGTTAACAATGTTATGATTGACATTGCAACACAAAAATCAATTAGTTTAGTGGATTTAGATACTGTCAAACCAGGATTGATTCATTACGATATTGGCGATTGTCTACGATCGGGCTGTAATCCCCTAGGAGAAGAAACCCAGGACTGGCAAGGGGTACGGTTTGACCTAGATCTCTGTCGCGGGATTTTGCAGGGCTATCTCTCTGCGGCTCGGTCATTTTTGACGGAGCAGGATTATGACTATTTATTTGATGCCATTCGTTTAATTCCCTTGGAACTGGGTTTGCGCTTTTTCACCGATCACCTCGAAGGGAACGTTTACTTTAAAACGAAGTATCCCGGTCATAATCTCATGCGGGCATTGGTGCAATTCCAACTGATGAATAGCATTGAACAACAGGAATTTGCCATTCGTCAAATGATTGGGGAGATGCGCTAACGATGCAGACATTCACGCTTCAGCCCTTTACCCATCCCGAGACTCTGCCAGCTTCCCCGAACTTGCAATTGACGGGCACGATCGATCGTCAAGCAAATTCCCTCTCTGTGCAGTACCGATTGCAAGAATTACACAATGCCCAGGATTTGTGCAGTCGTCTGACGATCGCTCCACCCGCCGAGGTTCCGGAACGCCGCGATAACCTATGGGAAACCACCTGTTTTGAATTTTTTCTGGGACGGCAAAACTCTCCGCAGTATTGGGAATTTAATCTTTCTCCAGCAGGACATTGGAACGTTTATCGCTTTACCGACTATCGCCAGGGCATGGAACCGGAGATACAAATTACATCGCTGCCTTTTCAAGTGAAGCAACACAATCACCAACTAGATCTCGTGATTGAACTCAACCTTGCATCGATTCTTGCTAGTACGCAATTGTTCAATGTAGGAATCACAACGGTCATCCAAGATCGCGTTGGCAACATTACCTATTGGGCCTTAACGCATCCCGGTGACCAAGCTGACTTCCACCGTCGTGACAGTTTTATCTTGACGGTTTAATTCCAGGTTGTGATGAGCTTGAGTGGCTTTTCTAGCTTCTGCGATTGTTCCCTTTGCTTAAAATCAGCAGGAAAGTTTAATAAATTGCGTCCTAGATCACTGCGTACTATGGAGAAATAGTTGTTCTCGCAAACCGTTTCGCCATGGCTGATGTACCCAAATTAGCAGAGTTAGAATTCATTCCCTATATTGACACCGAGGGCCAACTCCCCGATTCCCTCCAAGGCAAGGTCGGGGTATATGCCATTTTCGATCGGGATCACAGCTTGCAATACATTGGTTATTCTCGGGATGTGTTTCTCAGCCTCAAACAACATTTAGTGCGTCAGGTCGATCGCTGCTATGGGTTAAAGGTTTACTGCGTTGAAAAACCCAGTCGATCGCTGCTGGAAACGGTACGCACGGATTGGATTGCTGAGTGGATGCAGGAAAAGGGTGCTACCCCCCCCGGTAACGACGCAGACCTAGCGGCTTGGACAGAACCGATCTCCGTCAGCCATCAGATGACTGCGGAAGAACAGGAAAAGTACAACCATCCCGGCAACAGTGAGGTCGATCGGGGGAAAGTTCTCAAAACCGTTGCCCGACGTATTGAAGCGAATATATTGAAAACCTTACACGATCGGGGGATCCAAGTTGAACTGCGATTTAACCCTAAGCTGAAGGAAGAAGGGCTATTAGATTTAAAGTGATGTGAGTTCAATGAAGTTGTGGTGCGGCGCGATCGTTGGGGCTGTTTCGCAGCGAGGATCGGGGGAGAAGTTCCCCGACACCCCAGGGAATTTCTCCGTCCCAGCACCGGGAATTTAGGAGGGCCAATTTTGCTGGTGACCTGACGTTAAAGTGAATCGCAAAAGGCAAAGTGAATCGCAAAAGGCAAAGTGAATCGCGAAAGGCGTTCTCTTCAACCATAGCAAAAGGGATCCACGATCGCGGATCCCTTTTGCTATCAATAGATTTAATTTAGCCAGTGGGACTCGCGGATAGAATCCTGACCACCCGCGACGCAATCTACGATTACTCAGCAGTTGCTTCTTCAGCCCCACCTTTTCCAGCTTCCTGTTCTTGCTCATCCAGGCGGTTATCATCAAAGCGGCGACGACCATGACGACCGGTATTAGTCCGCTTACGGAACTTACGAGCGTAGGCTAGGTTACGGAGTGCTTTTTCTTTCTTTTGATTGCGGCGCTTTGCCATGTTGGTTCCTCTATCACAATATCGGTGGCGACATTAAGCCTGACGCAAGCTGGAGTCTCAACTCTTGGATACCTGATATTGTCCAGGAGTTAACAGCCGACGAATTCACACAAATAGTAATCCTATCACAGGACTCCGGCCATTAACCGCTCTGACCGATCGAATTTTTCCCTCACGCCTCAACACCACAATCCACGATCGGGATTTCAGGGGCAGTTAGGGATCACGGTGATCCCCAGAGTCAGCTCGCCTAAATTCCCCTGACTGAGCAAGCATCTAAGCAGCATCTAAGCTGGTACGCCTTCCACCACGCTCACCATGCTTGGTGTTGGAACAATTCGAGTCAGTCTTAGCCCTGCGGCTGCAAAGAGTTGTTCGTACTCCTCAGCGGTGCGTTCCTTACCACCGGGACACATCACCAGCATATTGACATCTAATAATTTCCCCATAAAAGGCTTATTCCCCGGCGGGATCACCTGCTCCACCACCAGCACTTTGCCGTTGTCTGCCAGGGCTGTGCGGCATTGCTTGAGAATTTCGATCGATCGGGCATCATCCCAGTCATGAATGATGTGCTTCAAGATATAGGCATTGGCTCCGGTGGGTAACGGTTCAAAAAAGCTCCCGGCAATCAATTGGCAGCGATCGGCGACAGGCGTTTGAGCGACCACGGACTGCGCCCCTGCAATGACGGCGGGTAGATCGAACAAAATACCCTGCATGGTGGGATAGGCTTGCAGAATCGAGGTCAGTAAACTGCCATGGCCCCCCGCCACATCGACCAAAGTGCCAATGCCCGAAAAATCATAGTGACTCAGAACACCGCTAATTTCCTGGGCCGAAAAACTGCTCATTGCCCGATCGAAAATCTGTGCGGGTTGTGGATTTTGGGCATAGTAATCGAAGATCTGCATCCCAAAGAGATTCTCAAAGGCACTTTCCCCCGTCATAACGCTGTGGACGATATTGCCCCAACTGTTGTAGTGCTCTCGATCGCCCATCATCAAAGCCATCCCCGCGACCGATCCGGGTGCATCACTGCGCAGATAGAATCCCAAGGGTGTCAAAGTGAAGGTCTGACTTTCCCCTTCCAGGATCACGCCCACACTGGCCAGCGCCCGCAGCAATCGATACAGCGAAGGGGCATGGGCATGGGTTGCAGTGGCTAGCTCACTGACCGATCGGGGATCGTCTTTTAGATGATCGGCCAAATTGAGTTTTGCAGCAGCGTAGAGACATTGTGACACCCAATACCCTGTGATCATCTGACTGAGGAGCATCTGAGGAGGCTGTGCATTCCCATCAGACGGATGGGGGAGCGGCATCGTAGAAGGCAGTGGCTGTACTACAGTTTGCATGGTTGTAGTGATAAAAGTTAGTTACTTGCTGAAGAAAAAATCGTGCTTGCGCTAGACATCAAGCCCTTGCGCTAGACATCAAGCCCTTGCGCTAGGCATCAGTGGTGGTATGAGTGATCAGCAATACGTGAGTGCACCAGGATTGGATTCCTACCATCGAAGGGAACGATCGCCCCCGTCATCTGAAGTTGCACGTAAATTGAGACAGGTGTGACGTATGCAGACTGTGGAAAGCCCTGACCTGAGGAGTCGTCACGCCGCTCACTTCGATTCCCTTTAGCCTATAAAACAATCACTACAAAAAATAATAGGGACTAAATCTGCATAAAAAATGCTGAATAGTCAAACTACTCAGCACTGGATTCAAGATTATTAACAATTCGACTTAGTGGTTGACGAACCCTTGGGGGGTAGCGGTCAATCCAAACAATTCAGTCTTAAAACAGCTTTCGTTCTTGATAGTTGTGATAACAGCGATCGCGCGATCGCAGAGAAGTCGATCGAGTGTAAGCGTTGGTCTCGCCTAAGCCTTCATCGACTTTGCCATGTCACGGAAGGCACCCAAGCTGGGGCCGGGACGACGACGGCTGCCAGTCGCCATCGGAGTCAAATATTTCGTTGCAAAGGCAACTTCTTTCACTTCTGTCACGGTGGGTTCAGGCAAGTTGAGCGTTGCCGCAGGGGTTGCGGCGGGGGCTGCGTCTGCCTTAGCCTTGTTCAGTGCTTCTAGCTTAGCGGCCCGTGCGCTACCTGCGTTTGCAGGGGCTGCTTCCGTAGCAGCGGCTTCTGCGGGGGCTGCTGCTGCGGTAGATTCGCTGGGAGCAGATTCCCCGGCATCCATATAGAAGCCTTCGGCTCCCTTTTTGCCACCAAACAGCCCACCAATAAAGCCGAAGATTCCACCAATTAAACTTTTGAAGAAATTAATCAGACCGCCCATGTATGACTCCTGAAGGTTTGATTCAGAGATTTTCTCTTACAAAACAGCAAGCTTTGGGTCTATTATCCAGTGCGGTGTCCCCCTCGAGCAAGGGGATCCCAGATTCTAGTGCCTAGGGGTTAGTAAATGGGTTCGTCTTCTTCTTTTTGAAACAGTCCCAGTAATGGCCCTAGAATTGCACCGAAGACAAAGCCGCCTGCATGGGCCCAGTAGGCAATCCCACCGCTTTGCATCCCGATGTTGGACTGTGCCAGACTGCCTACGCCATAGATCGCTTGCTGGATAAACCAGATGCCCAGGTAAAGGAAGGCGGGAACGTTAAAAATCAACGGGAAAATCCCGATCGGGATCACGGTGCGGACGTTGGCGGTGGGAAAGCGGAGGATGTAAGCGCCCAGGACTCCGGCGATCGCGCCGCTGGCTCCGAGGGAGGGAATGGTGGAGGTGGAGGAGAAAAACCACTGGGTCAAGCCAGCCAAAACGCCGCAGGTGAGGTAAAACACCAAGAATTTGCTGTGGCCCAATTTATCTTCGATGTTGTTGCCAAAAATCCAGAGGAACAGCATATTTCCCAAAATGTGCGCGAAGCCACCATGCAGAAACTGGGAAGTGATCAGGGTAATCCATTCGGGTGGTTCGCTGAGGACGCCTTGTAAGTGGGGAATGGGTTCACCGACGAAGCTTGCGGTCAGTTGCAGGGGAACCACGGCCCAATCCCGTAGAAAATAATCGAGGGCACTGCCCAGAAGTCGGCCACTGGGGGTCACGATCGCTTGATTTTGCAATACTAGTTCATACAGAAAGACCACGACATTGATTGCGATGATCGCGTAGGTAACGTAGGCCGTTCTGCGGGTTGGATTTTCATCACCGATCGGAAACACAATCTTTCATCCCCAATGCACAGGATAACTGGAGGATAACGCATTTCCTTTGGCGACAAGACTCTCAAAGGGGATACATTTTGTTGGCGAAATAGAAGAAAGGGGCACGATCGTGAGATCACACCCCTTCCCGAGGAAACACAGCTGCTGACAACCCGACGACGGTTGAGTTTTCTAGCAAGCTAGAGTTAGTTGTTGACCAGCTTAAAAGAATTGAAGAAGCCGCTGACACTCTTGGCTGTTGCTTTTTCTTGAGCCGTGAGTGTTAAGAGTTGATAGAACCGATTCTCGACGAGGAACATGCGAATTTTCCCAGTGATATTGCCATTCATACGGAAGGTGGCTTCACGACCTGGATAACCCTTCAACGCGAAGGATTGCTGGGAGACTAACTCGCCCTGAATCTTACCCAAAACAGCATTCATTGCACCATCCAACGCTTGTTGGCTGAGTTTACTTTCCTTACTGGCTGCAAAGGGCATATCTGCATACGTGACCATATACATCCCTTGTTTGGGGCCAAGATCGGTCGCATAACCAATTAGCTCAACCGTGTCTCCAGTTTGAATTTTTAAAGGCTGGGAGATTTGTTTTGGATTTCCGGGCATCAAGATGGAAAATCCACCACCCGTAGGTGAAAAGGTTTTCCAGATGGACTGTTTAGACTGTGCATTAGACTGCGCAAATGTGGGTTGAGCCGTCGTTGTGCCGACGATCGCGCTGCCAACGCCTGTGAAAAGCGCGATCGACAAAGCAGGAGCCAACCAATTGAGTTTTTTCAGCATGGAACCGATCGAGAATTCAAGTGAATGATGGACTGCCTCTTGCATAACATTTCTGAGTGGGGAGATGCCAAGAGGATATTCACTAAAATTACTGAAACTTGATTGAATTTCTGGTTTCTAGACGAATTCTGACAAAAAAAGCCCATTGGGGATGATTCGCATCCACGCAATGGGCTTTTCGAGGCATTGGTAAAATGCTTAACCGATCGAGATCCTTAACCGATCGCGGTGCTAAGTCGAGCGCGATCCCAACCCTTCTGGTTCAGGAGCAGCCAGGATTGCATTAGGTCTGGGCCTTGAAGGGATCCGGTTAAGCCTGCCCGCAGGGATTTCATGACCAATCCTTTTTTGACGCCTTGGCCTTTGACGACGGATTGGATGAGGGCGTTGGCGCTGTCTTGGGTGAGGGGTTCTGCGGGGAGGCCATCAAGGATGCCTTGCAGGGCTGCAGTGACGCCGTCTTGCTTCAGGTGGGCGATCGCGTCTTCTGTGGGCTCAACGGCTTCTACAAACAGGTAGCGGGTCATGTCCATAGCTTCGGACAGTTTGCTGAGGCTGGGGCCAATCACGGCGGTGAGTTGCTCTAACCAAGCCCGATCGGCGACGGGGTCGAAGGCAAAGTCCGCTTCCTGCCAGTAGGGAATCAGTAAGTCAGTCAACTCTGCGGCGGGCATTTTGTGCAGGTATTGACCGTTAATCCAGTTGAGTTTGTCCCAGTCGAATTTGGCTCCGGCTTTGTTGACCCGATCGAAGCTGAATTCTTTGGCGGCTTGGTCGAGGGTGAAAATTTCGTCCATGCCTTCCACGGGCGACCAGCCCAGGAGGGTCATGTAGTTGGCGATCGCTTCGGCGGTGTAGCCCATTTTTTTGAAGTCGAAAATGGAGGTGACGCCATCCCGTTTGGAGAGTTTTGCGCCCTGTTGGTTCAGGATCAGGGGGGTGTGGCCAAATTCGGGAACGGTTGCACCGAGGGCTTCGTAGAGCAGGATCTGTTTGGGGGTGTTGCCGATGTGATCTTCGCCGCGAATGACTTGGGTAATGCCCATGTCAATGTCATCGACAACGACGACGAAGTTGTACAGGGGTGCGCCGATCGTGCTAGCACTGGCGGCGCGAGCAATCACCATGTCTCCGCCGAGGTCGCGGCCTTTCCAGGTGACTTGGCCCCGTACGAGGTCGTTCCAAGTGATTTCCCGATCGTCGTCGATTTTGAAGCGGATGACGGCGGTGCGGCCTTCGGCTTCGTAGGCGGCGATTTGCTCTGGGGCGAGGCTGCGGTGGCGGTTGTTGTAGCGGGGGGCTTCGTTGCGGGCTTTTTGGGCTTCCCGCATGGCGTCGAGTTCTTCGGGGGTGTCGTAGGCGCGGTAGGCTAGCCCTTTTTCGAGGAGTTCTTGGATTTTTTGGGCGTACAGTTCGGTGCGCTGGGTTTGATAAACGGGGCCTTCATCCCAGTTCAAGCCGAGCCATTGCAAGCCTTCTAGGATGTTTTGGGTGTATTCGGGCTTCGATCGTTCTAGATCGGTGTCTTCGATCCGCAGAATGAATTGGCCGCCTTGGTGCCGTGCGTAGAGCCAGTTAAAGACGGCGGTTCTAGCGGTACCGATGTGGAGGTTTCCGGTGGGACTTGGTGCAATGCGAACTCGAACGCTCATAGAAGACCGTTTGTAAAACCCAATTTTTGTGCATTCCCCATTCTAAAGGGATCGGTTGCGTTTGGGTGTAGTGGGGGATGAAAGAGACTACTTTACTAGGGTAACGTCATGTTTGGAGTAACTGGGCATATACATCATCCTCAGTGTTATCCCAAACTGCATTAAGTGAGGTTTGGCTTGCTTGCAGCCAAAATTCCGTTTCATCGTCAGGTAAAACGGTCACCAGCACTCTGGCCCCTTCCGGTAGTTCTGCTGACTTCAATAGCTCAATCTTGCCTTGCCGAACCGTTGCCCAAAGCGTTTTTGGCATAGCTGTTGCATGAGATTATGGCTTGATTTTACGCTGTCAATTAAGCAACCTGAAGCGTCCTGGGTTCCGGAATGGGTTCGCCTTCTGCCTGCCAAGCCTCTAAGTACATTTCAATAACTTCTTCACCGTTATGAATGGCTTCTTTACGAGTTTTTCCGTGAGTGCAAGGCATCACAACAAGATCAGCAAATTCTGGGATTGTGACCAAGAAAAGCTGATCTTCGTCGGACCACTGAACAATCATGCTGTATCGATTCATGACTCCTTGTCCTCCCTTAACGCTTCCAGTGCAGCAAGCAATTTTTCCAGTTGTTTTTCTAAATAGAGTGGTACATCATCTCCATCCTTACCTGGTATTGTCAGTGTTTGTCTAAGCAGGGGATGCCGCCAACGTTCATGGCTACCTTTGCCGCGCTTGGGCAAGTAAACAAATCCGTCGCGTGCAATCTGAGCTTTCAACTCTCGAATCTTTCTGGGCATGAATATTATGTGGTGCTGATGCTGTTCTACCAAGGTCTTGAGGTCGCATAACGTTTGCACTCACCGAACTTAGACAGCCTTAACTTAAACCTGATTTGATTATACTTGAAAGTTTCGGCGTATTGTGCATGTTATTGTGATTACCTTTTTCATAGCGCAATCTCACCGATGATGATCAGATTGCTAATCGGTGAGGTGTTGCTGACAATAATCATTACCAGCCGTCCTCGCGCAGGTTTTTGAGGTCTTGTTCTAGATCTTCAACATCGCAATGGACACAGATTCCACGACTGGCAATGAGTTGCTGAAATTCAATTTGATGCAAGCCTGCGAGTTGACTGGCCGTACCGAGGGTAATGCGTTCTTGTTGAAACAGTGAGATTGCCAATTCGGTGCGGAGATCTGCCTCACTGATTTCTAGTGCGTCGGGAAGGTCGATCGTGATTTGCATTGGTTAGGCTCCTCGATCGGGGGTTTCGCTAAGTTTATCGAGCTTTTCCAGTAACTGTATACCTATTACAAATTTCGATTGCCTATATTACCTATACGTGTTTCTGGTGAAGCATTCCTGGCCAACTTTAAAAGTAGCAGCAAGTATGCTTTATTCTGAATCAGTTACAAGCGATAACTAAACTGCCTAACTTGACCGTTAGTTTGCTGCCGACAGCTCTTGATTCTCCCAGGGATCTTCAATTTGTCTGCTCCAACAACGACTTATGCAGCATACTCCTTCTTACTCGAGTAGCTTCTTCAAGGCACTAAGCATCTGTGAGTAATTGAAGCAATATCGTGCAAATGGATGAGACATTGTAGAGCCTCGTTTGATCCAGGTTGTAATGTCCCAACCTGATTCTACAAGGTCAGAGGCTGCAAAGATAAACTCCAGAGTATTGGTAAAAAACTGAACCTGAGCAGAGTGCATGCTGTAATCGATCTTTGTATTTGATCCGTGAACATAGTAATTCCGGCAGTCAATAGCTTGATCTACAACTAATTCAAGATCTGGAAATCGCTCGCTGGCAACATCCGTGATTAACTTGGCACGGCTCCGAACCTTGCGTTTCAATGAGGCTTTACCTATTCGTCCTAATGCACCCAAAATGCTATCTCGCTCTGGACTGGGAGGTAGGGCTCGAAACGCTTTGCGTGCATTGTCTCGGGCTTCAGCAAGGTCGGGCAATAAGGTGACTGATTCCGGGTATGCGCATGCAGGAAGTATATCAAACATATTAGCTGCACCAATAATGCGGTCGATATTGTAACTGTTCTGATAGGCGAATGCTGTAGAAAATCGGGCTCTAGCATCTCTCCACTCGTTATGTCGTTCCATCCATCGCTTCAGAACATTGCCGAATTCATCCGAGTTAATAGCTGCTTGTAAAGGCAGGTCAAATGGATGTGGCTCACGTGAGATGCCATCATGTTCATACTGTGGTGGCATGCACCAATAAACTTTAAGAGGCTTAAGATGATCTTGGGTGCTCACAGGCAAAAAGACTAAGTCAGAAATATTCTGTGGTCTACCTGCAATGATTTCCAGGAACTTTAAAACATCCAGTACGCTTGTGATTGCTTCATCGATAGACTTGCAAGAGTAGAATGCAATATTAATTTTGATTGAATTAGCAACGTATATACCTTTTGGACTTGGTGATTGATATGATGGGCAATGCGTCGCCGAGATTTTGCCAAGGGCTGTATCAATACTAAATATCTCATACTTACCTGTAAAGTAAAAAATCTGCGGGTATTCTCCAATCTCGATTTTTCCACCTCGTTGCTTTGCTCTAGTCTCAACGATGTCTTCTATGTACGGCTTCGCATCAATGACTAAGCCAAAGGCATCAAAATCATGGAATAATGCTGCTGCATCATTGACAGTGAAGCTTAGTTCACGGATTATCTGACAAGAGGAACTAATATGTTGATCACCGAAGATAGCGAAATGAGGAAAAATAGTGGAGAAGTTATAGAGCTCATTATCTCGTGTTGCAGAGCTACTTGACATCGTGACACAGTTGATTAGTGACACTTTCGATCGATCAAAGAAAATCCCAAAAATATCTACATTCGTATACCAATCGAGATTCATGTGCCAATCGAAGGATGAGCTTGAATATACGACGAGGGTCGTTGCTGCTCCCTTCAAACACAGTTCGCCCTGGAGTTCTATTTCGTTCGTGAATGAGAAGATCCCTGCCTTCTTAAACCCTTCATACTCTTGTGTCACTAATGCCCTTGCTCCAAATTCAAACAATTACCTAATACTTGAGACTGGCTTTGTTGCATAATATAGTCCGACTTTCGCCTGAAAGTCTTGCTACAGAAGTGTTTCTCAATAAGAGCACCCAATTAATGATCCTTGCTGCGCAAGGGTTTGAGGTATTCATGCAACAAAGTCCTTGAGACTTACTAAAAAAAGACAATTCATCTTTGGCAATCTATTCAGACTATTCAGACATATGGGTTCCTAAATAAAAGCTATCGCGTTTACTAAAACAATGTAGGTCAATAGCATCCATTTGTAGATCAATAGCAGGCATTGATTATCAATATTAGATACAGCATTCCTTCTTGGTAGATGGAACTTAATCTGCCTAGCACTCCAGCTCGGAATCTTAAGTGGAGTCACTTTAGTATAACGTTCCCTCTAACAATAGTCCGGACAGTTTTAAATCGACAACGGTAGAATGCGGGTTTTAGCCCTCTCAGTGAGGTCGAATGCCAACGGTGGAATGCAGGTTTCAGCTTCCGTTCCAAAAAGTGTCCGGAGTATTGCTCTAAAGACATTTTTTCTATTTATAAATTTTAAAAAATAGAAAACCAACTGTAGTATTGAGGTACCCACGGTCACAAAACAACTAACGAAACCTTCAGGTTATCAACGCTTCAGTCATTAACGCTGACGTTCGCAACTGAGGATGTTAATGTATTAACCATTGGAATGCAAGTCATCATCGTTTGCCTTCTCGGAATCACCTACAGTAGACCACTGTTGACAGGATAGCCCCGATCGCTCCTCCGGATTCAAACCCCATCAATGTCAATATTTTCGTAGAGGGTCATGATTTCGACTTGTGCTTCTACGGTATTCAATGACAGTGTAACCGTTGGATCACTGTACTCAGAAAGGAGCCATTGATTAGCGGCTGTCTTGACGTAGTGTTCTACGTGGATACTGTACTGATCGATCAAGAGATATTCCCGGAAGCTATCGATCGATAGGCAGAGAATTTTTCACCGTGATCATAGTCTTGTGTGGATTTGGCTAGGACTTCAGCTAAAAAACAGGGATTTATCACAGTATCATTTCGCCCGGTTTGCAGTTGCAGCGGTTTTTCCACAACCATGACGTCAGGATAGGTGTAGAGGTTGCGATCGGGAATCCACAAGCGTTGGTCAGCACCAAAAATCCGGTAAGGTTTGCCTCGCAATGCAGATTTGAGCAGGGATGCTAGGTTAATTGCGATTTCATTGTGGTCTGGGGTTCCCCCGGTTATGGGAATAATGGCTCCATTGCGGTACTCACTGCGGGTTTCTGAAGCAAGCTCAAGGGCAAGATACTCATCGGGGGTGTAGATTTTGGATTCGAGAGCCTGAGTCATGGTTGATTCCCTTTTTCTGGGCTACATCGATCGATGTATCTCCTGCAATCCCAAAATTCGATTGTGTTTATGGGCCGTCCTCGTGTGGGTAAACTTACAGCGATCGCAGCTATGCCTGTTCAAGCTGTAAAAATCCTACAAAAAATTCACAGCCACCGGAGCATTATGATAAAGCGAGCAACGATAAGTTCTCATCTTCATAAAATGATTTGATTGCATTAAAATCTTGACGTAATAAACTTTCAACTTGCAAAGTCGAACAGTTCCCTAAACGAAGCCAAATAACTTTGGGTGGACTCCCAAATAATAAGCTCAGATCGTGCATGTCTGCGTCTTTTGAGACAATCATCAAATCATTGTCTTTTGCATAATCCCAAACGATAGGATCGACAGTTGCTTGCATGCCTATATCTCGAACGTGAAGTGAGTTTGGGAAAAGATCACTCAAACGGCTCGGTAGCTTGGGCGACAAGTTTTCATCAAACAGTAACTTCATGCAGATAAGGGCGCGATCATAACTCGACGCTCACGATCGGCCGCATAAGCAATACAAGCCTTTAAATCTTCTCGTGTCAAATCTGGAAAATCATCGAGAATTTCTGCTTCGGTCATTTCGGAAGCCAGGTACTCAAGTACCTCATAAACTGTAATTCTTAAACCACGTACGCAGGGCTTCCCACCCCGTTTATTCGGTTCAATTGTGATAAAGTTTCGGTAGTTCATAGTTGTAGTAAGTCGTAAATATCTATACTGCACCCAAAACTGAAGATCTTGGGCAGACTGCTTTCAGTATAGCGTCTCTCCTAAACTAATATCTCCGCTCATAAAATGTTAAAAGTGGGAAAGCAACTGAAACATTGAGGAACCCACAGGCTACAGAACAACCTACGCAACCTATGGGACACTCAGGTTTCAACCGTTAACGCTGACGTTCGCGACTGAGGATGCTGATGTATTGCCCGTCGGAATGCACGATCGGCATCGGTTCACTCCAATGAAGCCTATCTGCGATGCGATGGGCATGCAGTTGATTAATCGTATCCTGTACGAACTCTGGATGACCGATTAAGTGGATCTGCAAGCGTTGTTTTCCATGTTGAACTGAACGATCATTCCGATCGCTAGAATCTTTCGCCATAATTGAGCTTCTCCTGTTGTGCATCGGAAGAAAGCCCAAAAATTTAGAGCCACCCCGTTTGACATCACAAACAAGAGTGGCTCGATCGAATGTTAAAATTCTCAACAAGCCGCCTTGCTGGTTACGCAGCGAGGGGGAATAGCTACTTGGGGTTGTGGCTGCAATCCCAGGTAGTGGCCTAAATTTTCGGGAACCTAACGACCCCACGCCTCATAACAAACCGTCTCGCGAAAGAAGGATGTCCATGGCGATCGCTATGAAAAACCAGCCTACGGACAACTAGCTGCGCTGTCAATCCGTAGGCTAAAAAATCGATCGGTATCATCTAGCACCCGTATCTCTGACTCTAATCCCGCTAAGCTGCCAGAAATCTCCTTCCAGGCACCCCAACAGCTTCCCGTCAGACAACCGCCTTTTCCAATACGGCATTCTCCGCATAACCAGTTGTCTGCGGCGTGGTTCGCTCGCTCGTCATTGGGTCAAACCCCAACTGCGCCGTAATCCGTTCCCGCGCCAACTCCCGATATTCCCAAAAATGTTCCCCCGCCGCACAAGCCCCCAAATAGGTCGTTACTAGCTGCGGTTGCTGCCAGCAAATCTGCCACAATTGCCGCCAAAATTGTCCCCGAATTTCCCGCCGTTGCCACCCTTGTAACCAGAAAAGATTGACCATTAAGCGCAACCGTCGATCGAGGGGCAAAAGCGCCGTGTGCCTCAACACCGGATTGGGATTAATTCGTAAACAATGCTCTAAACAACGCTTGAGATAGGTGGGCGGATCATACATCCTCCAAAGCGCCTCCAAATATTCCTGGGCAATCTCCGCGATCGGGCGCGTCGGCACAAAATTCATCAAGCAATTTTGATCCCCCGTTTCTTCGCCACCTGTCCCTTCCCGCAGACGATTTTCCCGTTTCAAGCGCTGCCACAATTCCGTATTCGGCGGTGCCTGCAAAATGCCTAACATCGGTTGAGGAATCGTTGTTTCCTCCACAAATTGCGTAATGCGTTGCCCTGCCCCCGCCGTTTCCCCATCAAAGCCAATAATGAACCCAGCATAGATGAACAACCCAGCATCATTAATCGTTTGACAGGCTTGCACCAACGGGCTTCGCATATTTTGAAACTTGCGCGTCACCTTCAAGCTTTCTTCATCGGGCGTTTCAATGCCTAGGAAAACGCCATAAAAACCCGCCTGACGCATTAAAGCTAATAGCTCAGCATCCTCTGCCAGGTTCAAAGAAGCCTCTGTCCAGAAACTGAATGGATAACGGTGTTTTTCCATCCAAGGAATCAGTTCCCGTAACAACCGTTTCACGTTGCGTTGATTGCCAATGAAGTTATCATCAACAATGAATACAGATCCCCGCCAGCCTAAATCGTACAGTCGTTGCAGTTCCGCGATCGTCTGTTGGGGTTCCTTCGTTCTCGACTTACGACCATACAGCGCCGTAATATCGCAAAATTCGCATTGGAACGGACAGCCACGGGAAAATTGAATCGCCATCATTAAGTAGGCATCCCGTTTCAGTAAATCAAACCGAGGCAAAGGACTGGTCGTAACGTCTGGCTTTTCCGACGCTCGAAAAATCCCTTCCTCTGCTCCCGATTCTAAGGCAGCCAAAAACTGAGGAATGGTAATTTCGCCCTCGTCTAAAATTAAATAATGGGCACCCGCTGCCTGGGCTGGTTCTGGTACCGATGTGGGATAGGGGCCACCCACGGCCACTTTTTTGCCCAGGGCCACAGCTTTACGAATCTGCGCAACAAAATCATCCTTCTGCGCCCACATCGCCGAAATAATCACCAAATCACACCAAGCCCAGTCCTGCTCCGTATCTTCGCTAACGTTACGATCGTAAAATCGAATTTCCCAATCCTGGGGTAACAACGCAGCAATTGTGATAATACCAAGGGGCGGAATCTTTGCTTTCAATCCTGCTAGCTTCAGAAATGCATCATAGGACCAAAAGGTTTGAGGAAACTTAGGATACAGTAATAACGCTTTCATAGAGCACATGAATGAGTTTTGAATGATGCTTCAAACAACGTAAAATGCAATGCAGCTATGATCGTCTATTTAAATTTAGAAATAAACGATGACTAAACTAGATTTAGCGAAAAAAACGCTGAAAATCGATCCAATTAAAAATCGATCCAATTAATTCAAACAAATCAAAAAAGCTAACTGTCACCCTCACATCACTTAAAGAGGGTTCCTATTCAAATGCCAAGGGCTCAAAAACCATACAAGTCAGGCAAGAACCAACCAAATCCCAGCCCCAGACAACCGTAAAAATCCAGCCTTAGCAAACCCCAAACTCACATACAAGCAGCAAGTGCAAGCAGCCCGTGGAATGTGGATGAGATAGCAGACCTATTGATAACAGGCGATTGGTAGCAGACCACAGACTGCAAACAGGAGACCACTGGATGTAATGCGTGTATCCGGAGTGAGCCTATCTGAAGTGTGTATACCCATAATGAGCAATGAGCGTACCTACAATGAGCGTATCTAGACGGAACAGATCTAGACGGAACGTATCTTTACGGTTATGTCGTCATACGTTTAGTTCTAATACGTTTCCACGATCGTCGCGATTAAACGCAACAAAAGATCAAACTAATTTATTCAACGCAAAATCATTATTCGCGAAATAATGATTTCCCATGGCTACCTTTCAATCATTGCCCTTAGCGAATTCGAACAAAGCCTGCTTGCTCCAATAACTCTTGGCCCTGTCCACTTAGCAATAGATTGGCATAGGCTTGCCCTGCTTGCTGCGATCGTTGCCCATCCTGCTTAAACACCACATATAAATTCCGCGTTAATGGATAATCCCCATTCTGGAACGCTGGATGGTTTAATTGATTCCGCTGCCTAGGACATTGGCTGCTATCAATCAGAGGGTCTCGATAGGGGAGCACAAATTGTCCTGCTGTGCGACCGATCGGTAACGGTTTGATGGTGCATTGGGGTACCACCTCCGGCGCAGACGCAAAATAAATGCTGCCCGGTGTTGCACCTAACCGTTGTAGCGCTTGGGTCGTCGTTTCCACAAACTGTACCCCTGAACCAAAATTTCCCCCGCCTAATACCGATTCAATAAAGAGATCCACGGTCCCCCCTGACCCTGGCTTCCGCGAAAATGGCACGATCGGAATATTAGGCCCCCCCAACTGCTGCCAATTGGTGCGTTGCCCGGTGTAAATCCCCCGCAACTGCTCCAGCGTCAGCCCTGGAATATTCAGGCTGGGATTGACCGCCACCGCCAACCCGTCGATCGCAACTGGAATTTCGGTCAAATTCAGTCCCAATTGTTGCGCTTGTTGTTGTTCCTTAGCAGTCAAAGGCCGAGATGTTTGGGCAAACTCGATTTGGCGATTCAACAACATCTTGATGCCGCTGCTAGTGCTGGCCGCTTCTCCCACCGGATTGACGTAACTGAGCCGAAATTCAGATCGGGCTGTCTGAACTGCGGAATCCACCGAAAGACGAATCGGTGCCCAGGACGTGCTGCCTCCGTAGCGGAACTGTCCCGATGGCACGTCCTTCACCGCACTCAAAGGCTGATTATTACTCCCACTATTGCTCCCTGTGTTGGGGTTGGAATTGCTGCCATTTTGAAAAACCTGTCCAATGTTCTGACCGGATTTTTGCGTGAACCACCAGATTCCCCCCCCCACAACGCCCACTGTAACCAAGAGTGCGCCAAGTAATGCAGGGACATCATTTTTCTGGGACATAGGTCAACCTATCTGACAAATTTGCAACAACTTTGGCCCAAGAGACCTATAAGCCAACTTTCTTAGACCAGTTTAGACAAAGGATCGGCAAGATTTAGATAAGGTTTAGATAAGGCCGAGCGAGAAACAGTTTTATTGTATCGGGAGAATCTTAATTTGCTCCAACTCCTAGAAATTCTGCTATTACAATCTATCTGCCATTGCATACTCTCACGCCGTAGTGGATAGATTCTAGACAACCCAACATGCCAGATAAGATAGACAGACAGGTGGATAAAAATATGGATCAATATATAGATGCATAAATGAATGTAAAGATAGATAGTGAAATAATGAGTTTTACAAAAAAGTAAAAATGATTACGATCGTGCTTAAAGAATTACAGTAAAGCACGCTTGTCAGCCTTCTGAACTGTCATACTAAAAATGTCCCACTATCGCTACGGCTATCGCTACACAGCTATTGCTACCCAGCTATTGCTACCCAGCTATTGCTACATGAGGGGCATTACCGTATGGCACACCATCGTCTATTCCATCATCGATCGTCGGATTTTTTGATTCCTGCATTTCTCTTGGGCGTTCCCACTATTGTGCTCCTAGGATTGTTGTATAGCCAGAACATTGGACGCGGTGGGTCACTGTTTGAAATGATGAACCGTCCCAACCCATCCCAAGCTCCAACGCTGGTCAATCGTCCGACAGGTAGTAGTACGCAAACGGGGCTGACGACTCCAGCCGTTGCTCCAAAAACCGTAACGACTTCTCCGCTTACCCACCGCACCATCTGTCACGCCGGAGTGAATGGTCTGAATTTACGGCAAGCACCAGGATTTACAACGCCGATCGTTGTGATTCCCTGTGGTCAAGCAGTCAGTGTCACTGGAAATCCGGTGTGGAAGCAAAATGAACAGTGGTCGCCCGTAACCTATGGCACTCGCCAAGGTTGGTCAGCAACGCGGCTGTTACAAAAACTGTAATTGCCCGGAGACAAAGCGATCGGTCTAAAAGTAGGAAGCTGGATAAAAATAGGAAACTGGCAGGGCATCAGGCTAATGCTAGTTATCCAGCTTCTTTCTCTGCGGCTGGAGTGAGTTGCCGGAAGTTGAATTGATTGACGCCAGGATGGCAGGTGACGCAACTACTCAGGTTCACTTTTTTGGGGAGATTCACGCGGGGATGGAGCGCTTTGAAGTAGCGCGAATCTTGCAGTCGGTAGGGAGTTTGCTCGTCATCGGCTTTGGGTCGGGAATAGGCTTTTAGGTAATTCCAAAGAATGCGACGGTTGGGATCTCGGGGAGGCTCGATCGTCACACCATAGTGTTGCGGATCCTGAACCAGCACCTGCCAAGTTTGGGTCGGCATCACCGCTGGGGGCAGTGCAATATGACAACTGGCACAATTTTCTAGATAGAGTTCTTGACCCAGTTGCAAATTGGCGGGAACAGGATCGATCGTGCCAATTTCTGTGGTGCTAATTTCTGCGCTGCTAATGGTTGACCCCGTGGGCAGAACAACTTGAGAAGGCTGCACTGTTAACTTCTGCGGCTCAAAGGCTTGTGCCAAACCGATCCCCATCAAGATCGTAAACATCATAATCAGCAACATTAGCCCAATCACCGCAGATTTCCGGCGCGTATGGGGTCGAGTACGGCGCTGGGGAATGTCAGGAATCGATCGCTCAACGGGGAAAGATTTTCGCATAGGGTCTTCACAAATCAGAAATCTATCTAGACAATTGAGTCTAACTGCTTATGGTAAAGGTTCCCGTTACAATCAACGGGAGACACGGGGAAAAGGAGCACCGTCATCAAGGCGATCGGGTTCAGTCGAAGCCAGTCGTAGACAACCGCAGACCTAATCCAACGTCAGGAGCATAGCCAAAGCTGATTGCGGCGATCGCAAAGCTGGAAATATTTTTACCATTCCCTGACTTTAGCGAAAACCCGTACAACTTCTTCGCTTCTTTTGTTTCAGGAGAGGACTGGAATGGACTGTCGCAACGTGCAACTAAAGGTGGGTGCTGAGTTTGTTGACTTAGACAAACTGCAAGCGTTATTTAATTTGGCTGCATTTTGGGCACGCGATCGGCGGGCTGATGAGTTAGCGATTGCGTTGGAGAATAGTAAACCGATCGTGACCGCTTGGGATGGTGAGCAGCTGATGGGATTTGCCCGTGCTACCTCCGATGGGATCTATCGCGCCACAATTTGGGATGTGGTGGTGCATCCGGATTACCAAGGTGCCGGGATTGGCCGCAAGCTGGTGGAAACGATTTTGAGCCATCCCCAGGTCAACCCAGTGGAGCGGATTTACCTCATGACCACTAATCAGCAGCGGTTCTACGAGCGCATTGGCTTCGAGTCCAATGGAACCACAACAATGGTGCTGCATAATCAGCCCCTCAGCCTGCCCCAGGCGGCCATGGTGGAGATGGAATGTGACATTGGCCGTTAAACAGTTCGAGGTCAATTTTTTGATTACTTTGTCTAAGGCTTTTGTCTAGAGCTTCTGTTCAGGGTTTCTGTCTAGGGCTTCAGCTTCGCTAGGATAGAGGTTAGGAATTGTTTGTTGCAGCCTCGATCGTGTCTACGGTTTCTCAGGAGGAGCCATGTCATCTCAATTTCTGCGTTGGTTGAGCCAAGCTCCTCCGATCGAACCGGAAGTGTTTGAAGTCTACCGGGTCACACGGGCGTTCTATGCTGAAAGACACCATCGGGATGAGCTAGAAGCCTACTACGCCTGGTACCAAGAAACGGCAAAACGCCACCAGCAAGAACATCAGAAAATGCAAGGTGACGTTAATTTGTTTCGATTTTTCCGGCGCGATTGCTTGTAATTGACATTAAAACTAGCTTTCGAGCTAACCCAATGGCTGATCTACAACTTAATCGATCGCTTCGATTTCGTAGTCTGCTAGGTGGACTTTCAGTTTGGGGCCAAATTGCACTAAATAGGGAAAATTAGCACTGACTGGGCGACCGTGCCAACTGTTAACGATCGCAATCACTTCGCCCTCATGCCCACTTAAATCAAACCCCTGATTCCGATGCTCTGGGTGATGATAAATGACAACGGAGTTCTTCACTCGAATGCGCTTCCCAACTTCCATAGCCTTTGATGTGTTCCTCTCAGCAGTCGTTACCATAGACCAATTCACCTGACTGCACAATCGACAGCTTTACTATCTTTGCACAAGACGGCAACGGTTCTGATCTGGGAAAGGGCTCTTCTCCTCGATTGTTCCAATAGAAAAGCATCTAGCCCTTGCCCAATTGGAAGCTCTACTTCGGTAACCATTCCTGTCCTTTGGTTTGCACACGATCGCGCCAGGTATTAAAGCCGTTAGCATCCAGGATTGACCAGGCATAGAGTCCGCCCCCGGTTGCCAACAGGAGGAACAGCAGTATTCCCCAAATCCAGCGTCTGCGGCGAGGTGTGGGACGATCGCGAATTTCTGTCGAGGAGGCTGCATCTGTGTCGATCGTGGGTTCCGAAAGGGTTAGATCGGGAACAGGTGCATCGGTTATGGGTTCTTCCGTTCGATCGTCGATCGAATCGTCGATCGCGCCGCCGGGAGTCTTTAAAAAGGCGTTGGCCCCGGTGGAACCTACTTGGAAGCGGGTCAGCACGAGCGAAATATTATCGGAGCCGTTGCGCTCATTGGCTAATTGAATCCAAGCTTGAGCCGCAGCTTCTAAGGTAATGCGACCTCGAATCAGGGGATCGGCAAAGTTTTCCCAGGATTGCTCTAGAAGCGATCGATCGCTCAGTCCGTCGGAGCAGAGGAGCAACACCCCATCCTCTTCCACCACAAAGCGGCTAACCGTCGGCTTAAGAAATTCACTATCGCGTGTACCAAGGGCTTGGATTAAAGCCCCGGCATCGGGACGCTGGAGGGCATCCCGGTAGGTTGTGCGCCCTAGGCGGACTTCGCGTGCCGCGACATCGTCATCCACGGTCAGGCAATGCAAACCCCTCGGCGTTAGCCAGTAGGCGCGGCTGTCCCCCACATTGGTGATGTAAAGTTCGTGGCTGTTGCTGGCGATCGCGCCACTGGCTAATTTCACTCGCTGGGGTACTTGTAAGGCCATCACCAGGGTGGTGCCCATGCGGCGACGATCCTGACGTTCCTGGTTATCGTTTTGTGCGGAGATTAAATTATTCGCCACCCGCACGATCGCAGCCAATTGCTCACAAATGACCTCCGGTGGCACCAAATCCTGCTGTTCTGCAATTTCCGCCAACAGCGCCTTAATCTGCGGCTTGACCGACTGGACAGCCAGATGACTGGCGACTTCGCCCCCTTCATGGCCGCCGATGCCATCACACACGATCGACCAGCGGGGCAATAGCTCATCCTGGATCTGTGAACTTTCACCGAGGGGGTAGCAGGTATCTTCGTTGTGATCCCGTTCTTTGCCCACATCGGTTGTGCCGTACACCTGCAACCCTAGGGATAGGGGAGCCGCCTGTTGCAGGAGTAATTGATTCAGTTGGTGACGAATGGCATCTGGATCCACATCCTCGTCATGGAGTTGAACACAAATGTCTTGAACCACGGGCAAAATAGTAGGCCGACATTCCGGCAACAGCCCTGACCAGAACTCTGCTAACTGGCTCAAACTGGGTGGAGTGGCATCGATCGTTAATGCCCGCAACCGTAGCCGCCAGTCCTGCACCCGCAGGTTCTCTTCAACGAGCAAGCTACTGCCCACCTGCCAAACCAATAGCGGTTGCCACAGTTCCCACATCTGCCACAGCCAATAGACCTGCCGCACCGCGCTGGCTTGCCCGAAGGCTTGGACTAGCGTTAAGTAGGGGGTTCCCTCTGCATCGATCGGGCAGTTATCTAATAACAAAATTTCCTTACCCCCTTCCCGGCAGAACCCGTACGCATTGGGTACATGGAGCCGATAGGGGTAGAGATGCAGGTAGGGCAAAACCGTTTCTGGAAGCTCCTGGGGTAAGTAGGGCAACATCCCCGGTTGCAAATCTAGCCAAATTTGTGGAGCTACCACCTGATAGCGACCGTTGCCCACGATGCTGCCCACGGGTTTGCTGCCGCCATCCATCGCCCACAGCCGACGGTAGGTAATGGGCATACCGCAGTTAGCGCAAGCCTTGGCCCCGACGACATTATCTGGGCGATCGCAGTGGGGATTAGTACAGTAAATCTTCAGGTCAAAACGGCTCATAGGACTGGCAATCTTAAGCGCACGGGGCGGTCAATTTATTAACAGTTCAGTCAGCGTAACAGTTCACTAATCGTTTAGTAACGGTTTATGCCTGGAATCATCCGTTGGCGATGGAATAGCAAAGCCAGAAAGTTTGCCCTGCCGCTTCCCCGCAGAATTTTAACCCGCAGAATCCTAATCGTCAGAATCCTAAAAGTTTGTGTCTAGATTACGAAAGTTTGTGTCTAGATTACGAAATTTCCAGGGAACGCTGTGAATATGTCGATAGGCAAGGGACATAAAGATGGTTGAGAGCGTGACCCTCCACCGATTTCCCTAGGAACTTTAGTCGGTCACAGGCAGTCCTGTCCTGGATCAGCCCTACAAACTATACCAAACCCCTCTCAGTGCTCAAAAACTCCAACCCCTCTTGAAGCTATGGCATCTCAAACCTTTTGGCTGTTTTTAGGCATTGGCCTATGTGCAGTAGAAGCCGTCTTTCCCACCGCCTACATTGCCCTGGTAATGGGAATTAGTGCGTTACTCGTGGCAATCTTGGCGCAGTGGCTATCGCTCAATCTGGAAGTCTGGCTCTGGATTGGACTGTCCTTGCTGGGCATCTGGATTTCCCGCACCTTGGTTCCACCGAAAAAAATGGTGAAATGGGATGACAAGGTGGGCGAAACGTTAACGGAAATTCTACCGGGTAAGCTGGGACGGGTACTCTATGAGGGCAATTCCTGGGCAGCTCGGTGTGAAGATCCCGATGTGACCATTCCGGCTCAGCAATCTGTTTTGGTCGTCGGGCGGCAAGGCACAACCTTGTTAGTTTTGCCAGAAGGTGCGCTGCATGGCTAGTTGCTTTGTTATCTAGTCGCTTCGTTGGCGAGTGGCTCAGCGAATTGGCAACCGGTGAATTGATAACTGGTGAATTGACAGATTAGTTGACAAAAATTTTAGGAGTCCTTTTATTTATGTGGCAATTGATTCTTGCACTGCTGGTGGGTGGAGCCGCTGTTTCTAGCGTCAAAATTGTGGAGCAGGGAAATGAGGCTCTGATTGAGCGCTTAGGTCAATACGATCGCAAACTGGATCCCGGCTTAAATTTAGTCCTGCCCTTTATTGATCGCATCGCTTTCCAAGAAACCATTCGGGAAAAGGTGTTGGACATTCCGCCCCAGAATTGCATTACGCGGGACAACGTGGCGATCGCGGCGGATGCGGTGGTCTATTGGCGCATTGTCGATATGGAGAAAGCCTACTACAAAGTGCAGAATCTCCAGTCCGCTATGATCAATCTAGTGCTCACCCAAATTCGATCGGAGATGGGCAAACTGGAACTGGATGAAACCTTTACCGCTCGGGAACAAATCAACGAAACCTTGCTGCGGGACTTAGACATTGCCACCGATCCCTGGGGCGTTAAGGTGACGCGGGTTGAGCTGCGGGATATTGTGCCCGCCAAGGCTGTGCAGGAGTCGATGGAACTGCAAATGTCAGCGGAACGGAAAAAGCGGGCGGCGATTTTGACCTCGGAAGGGGAACGGGAATCGGCCATTAACAGCGCCCGAGGCAAAGCGGAGTCCCAAGTGCTGGACGCAGAAGCCCGCAAACGTGCCACGGTGATGGCGGCAGAGGCAGAACAGCAGCGGATTGTTCTAGAAGCCCAAGCCAACCGCCAGCAACAGGTTTTGAAAGCCCAGGCTACGGCGGAAGCATTAAACATTGTCACCCAAGCCTTGAATGCCGATCCTAAAGCCCCCCAAGCGGCTGAAATTCTGATGGCGTTGGGCTATTTGAACATGGGTGAAACGATCGGCAAGAGCAACAGCAGCAAAGTCCTCTTCATGGATCCAGCTAGCATCCCCAGTTCGATTGCCAGCATGATGTCGATCGTAAACAATGGCAACGGTCAAGCCTAGACCCTTTCTACCCACCTACCCTTCCACCCTTCCACCCTTTCTACCCACCGACCCCCTGTCCCTGACACTGGACACACACGCCAAAAAATTCCAGCAAATGATAGTGAATTTTGAACTGGTAGCGCTGGCTGAACTGTTTTTCCAATTCGTGGACGGGACAGGATTCCAGTTCGATCGTTGCTCCACATTGTAAACAGGTCAGGTGGTGGCGATCCTCTTGGATCAAGCTATATAACGATTCCCCAGTGGCGAGGGTGCGGACTTGAACTGCGCCCTCTTTTTTCAATCCGTCCAAGGCTCGGTAAACGGTGGCTAACCCCATGACTTGATCCTGTTGCCGTAGCTCCATATATAAGTCCTGGGCGGAGATGGCCCGATCGAGGGTGGTTAGGATCTCCAAAATCCTTTCTTGACTACGGGTTCGGCGAGTTTTCATAAATACAGTTCATAAATACAGTGAACAACTGGGGTTAGGTTCTGAGTGTAGCCTACTGTAAATGCGATAGACCCGTGATGTAGCGCGATCGGCAGGCTGAGATTTTTACTGAAATTTTTCTAGGGGGTATCTAGGTTGAGGGGGTTTACCTGGGTTTACAATTATTTTCCATTGCGTTCAAGGCGATTATCGTGGCTCAACAGTTCCAAGCTCAAATTTATGTAACTCTTCGCCCGTCAGTACTGGATCCGGCTGGGGTGGCTGTGCAGTCCGGGCTGAAACACATGGGTTACGACAATGTTGAGAGCGTGCGGATCGGCAAATATATTGAGTTGAGTTTGACGGCAGAGAATGAAGTAGCGGCTCAGGAACAGTTGGATCGAGTCTGTGACCAGTTGTTAGCCAATCCCGTGATTGAAAATTATCGCTTTGAACTCAAAGCAGTAGCGGCAGTGTAATCATCAAAGTCCCTCTCCCCCTTACTGGGAGAGGGATTTAGGGTGAGGGCTGCATGAGGGTTACAAAAGTGAGATGCGCCCCAGTAGTGGTGAGATGCGCCCCAGTAATTGAGTGATTGTTCTTGGCAAGTTTGGCTGTAACCGTTCTCTAATTTTTCTGAGCTATGAAATTTGGTGTTATTGTTTTTCCGGGATCCAACTGCGATCGAGATATGGCCTGGGTAACCCGTGGCATTCTCGGACAGGAAACCCGCATGGTCTGGCACGAAGAGCGGGATTTGTCGGATCTCGATGTGGTGATTGTGCCCGGTGGCTTTAGCTATGGCGACTACCTACGCTGTGGGGCGATCGCGCGGTTTTCTCCGGCCATGCAAGCCACGATCGACCATGCAGCCCAAGGCAAATACGTTTTGGGGGTGTGTAACGGCTTTCAGATTTTGACGGAAGTGGGATTACTGCCCGGTGCGTTGATGCGCAATCGAGATCTGCATTTTATTTGCGATCGCACGCCGTTACGGGTGGAGCGGAATGATTTGCCTTGGACCAAAAATTATCGATCGGGTGATGTGGTCACGATTCCGATTTCCCATGGTGAAGGCTGCTACTACGCCGATGCGGACACCCTCAAGGAAGTGGAAGACAATCAGCAAGTCCTATTCCGCTATTGTGACGCCCTAGGCAATGTGACGGAAGCGGCTAATCCTAACGGATCCTTGAATAATATCGCGGGCATCTGTAACCGTCAGGGCAATGTGCTGGGTATGATGCCTCACCCGGAGCGATCGGCGGATGCGGCGATCGGGGCAACGGATGGCTTGGCCCTCTTCCAAGGGTTGCTCGAAATGGCGATCGCGTAAGCATGATTAGTTGCTTCCCATCGGTTTTGAGTCCATTTTCAAGCCTAGTTCCGGGAACTAGCCCAATTAACTTTTGGAAAAGGCAGAAGGCACTCGATCGAGTGCCTTCTGCTTTGTTTTGATGAATAATTATTCTCAATAACAATAAGACTTGTAAATTGATTGTAAACAAGAATTAATAAATATATCGATCATTGAATTAAATCGTGGTTATTTGTATTAAGAAGTATTTCGATCAATTGAATCGTATATTTTATTTTTAGATTCAAGCACGAGTTATCAAGCTTCAGTGGCAATGCGAATGATGGGCAAATCATTTATTAATAAAATCTAAAAATTTCTGAGGTAGATAAACGCTAGGTCTTCATGCCTAGGGATATGAACAGATTGATGCATTGAGTCATAAAAGTTAACGAAGAAAGACTAGAAAAATAAAGAACAGTATCAATAAGATGTGGGTGGGTAATTCACTACCCCAAAAAACTCATCAAGCAGTCTTTGAATTGAATCCTTTTAAATTTAGGTGAAGAGACAAGATTGTTTGCTGAATGGATTTTTTGTTCTTCATTCAAGCCATTATCCAAACCTATGACCACAGCACTTCAACGTCGTGAAGGTAGCGCGTGGGATCGGTACTGCGATTGGATCACCAGCACCAACAACCGGATTTATGTCGGTTGGTTCGGTACCCTGATGATTCCTTGCTTGCTGACCGCAACCATCTGCTATCTCATTGCTTTCGTCGCTGCTCCCCCCGTGGACATCGACGGCATCCGTGAGCCCGTTGCTGGCTCTCTGATCTACGGTAACAACATCATCTCTGGTGCGGTTATCCCCTCCTCCAACGCGATCGGGGTTCACTTCTATCCCATTTGGGATGCAGCTTCCCTCGATGAGTGGCTGTACAACGGTGGCCCTTACCAGCTGATCATTTTCCACTTCTTGATCGGTTGCGCTTGCTACATGGGCCGTCAGTGGGAACTGTCCTACCGCTTGGGTATGCGTCCCTGGATCTGCGTAGCTTACTCTGCGCCTCTGGCCTCTGCTGCTGCAGTTTTCCTGATCTACCCGATCGGTCAAGGTTCCTTCTCCGACGGGATGCCCCTGGGTATCTCCGGGACCTTCAACTTCATGATCGTGTTCCAAGCAGAGCACAACATCCTGATGCACCCCTTCCACATGCTCGGTGTGGCTGGCGTCTTCGGTGGTAGCTTGTTCTCCGCCATGCACGGTTCTCTGGTGACCTCTTCCTTGGTTCGTGAAACCACCGAAGTCGAGTCTCAGAACTACGGTTACAAGTTTGGACAAGAAGAAGAGACCTACAACATCGTGGCAGCTCACGGTTACTTCGGTCGTCTGATTTTCCAATATGCATCGTTCAACAACAGCCGTTCCTTGCATTTCTTCTTGGGTGCATGGCCGGTGGTGGGTATCTGGTTCACCGCTCTGGGCGTGAGCACGATGGCCTTCAACCTGAACGGTTTCAACTTCAACCAATCCATTCTGGATTCTGAAGGTCGTGTGGTTGGGACTTGGGCAGACATGATCAACCGGGCTAACCTGGGGATGGAAGTGATGCACGAGCGTAATGCTCACAACTTCCCTCTGGACTTGGCATCTGGCGAGTCTGCACCTGTAGCACTGCAAGCACCTGCTATCAACGGTTAATGCCCTCTGCGGTTTTAGCTTGAGATTAGTTGATTGATAAATCGAAAGCCCCCATCGAGTTACTCGATGGGGGCTTTTGGTGTTTAAAATCCCTTAACGTTTCCAGATCAGTTGGGACTGCTACAACCTGCTACAGAAAGGGGAAGCAAATGACTGCAAAATGCTTGGAAACTGATGTTTGCTCCAGCGATCGACTACAGCTGTAACCCAATATGGACTAAGGCAGCGCGGCCTACCATGAACCAGAGGGCAAGGGTGGAAAGTAAGTAGAGATAGAATCGTACAATAATTCGATTAAATGTGCAGTGGACAATGCTGTGTAAAGCACGAAAAACAACAAAAAACCAGGCTACGTTAATATAAAGATTGTCAACCTGTTGAGTAACGAAAAGATAAAGCACGATCGCGTAGAACAGGCTTGGAATCTCAAATAAATTTTTTAAGTTATCCGATGGCGTTGTAACACTGAGAGGCCATGTCTGCATGGATACTCCCGAGGTGGCCAAGGTTTGTGGCTGAATTTTTTGTCGATTGATAAAACTGATTCGGCGGATGTACATATACACCCATACGAGAAATGTCAGAAGCATCATGACAAAAAACGGACTGAAGATGCGGGTTTGAGTCATAGAAGCGTGGCTAGAAACTGTATCGTTCAAGTCAATATAGGCTGGACGCTATAATTTTGCTAGACCTCGATCGAGTACACTTTTGCGCTTGGTCTCCATCCATCCTTCCCTACACCCAGCCCCATGCCTTGTTCCCTCGCGTCGCTGCTGACTACGATTCATCAATCCCAAAGTAAGGCCCAACTACGATCGCAGGTAGTTCCCCAGATCGGTGACTATTTTTCCGCAACACGACGTGCGATTTTCTTTTTCGACGAACTAACGTTACATGATCCGACCATCCAAACCATCCTAAATACGGCCCTGTCGATCGAACGCAATCCCATAGCTCGATACATTGCAGAACGACATGCACCCGTCCACGAAGCGATGGTGACGACTCCGAAAGCTTGGCGGTTGATTTGTCCTCGACCAGATCATTGGCATGTCATGGCAGGGCCGATCGTATATTCTGGACAAATTGTGGGGGCACTCGGGTGTACAAGACCAAAGACAATGCCTGCTTTTGATCAAGATAATTTAGTCGATTTGGGTGCTATTTGCTTGCACGTATCGGGGTGGATAGGGATCGTCAATGCCTCCAAATATTCGACGGCTCAGACTAACGTTCAGGCTCCAGTTCAGCTCATACAAGCTCCCAGACAGAGTTTATGGCATTACCCAAACGATTTAGTGCAAAAAAATTTAGTGCAAAAAACACTGCATTTAACAGCACGAGAATTACAAATTGCAGAGCTAGTTGCTCTCGGCAAGACAAATGCAGAAATTGGTAAAGAACTATGGATCACAGAAAACTCTGTCAAACAGGCATTAAAACGAATCTTTCGTAAGTTAGAAGTTTCTTCACGAGCTGCTATGGTTGCACGATTGGCTCAATTATCTTCAATGAATAGCCAATAGTTTCAATTTCACATGGGTTTTATCATTAAAAATACTCCAACAGCCATCAATATTCCCCCCGCGATCGTATTGAGACGGCGACTAAACTGATGATTGATCATGCGTTTTACCCGATCGGCCATGCAGGCATAGACGACTTTAACGCCTCCCACAGCAATCGTCGCGATCGTAATAATGATTGCAGTATCGAGATAGGAGATTTTGGCAAGATCGAGAAATGCTGGGAAAAAACCTAAATAAAATAGAACCGCTTTTTGATCGGCGAGGGTAATCAACAGCCCTGCGAGAAAACTAGAGAATAAAGAAGCCTTCTCTACAGTCTCTCGGCTGGTTTGGGTTGATTTTGCTTGCACTAGCTGTATGCCGAGCCAGATTAAATAGGCTCCTCCAAAATATTTAATTAAAAAGAAAAAACTGCCCAGCGTCGTTACGATTAGGGCTAGGCCAAAAATAGCAATGATAATAAAAACAACATCGCCAACAACAATACCAATACTAGTACAGATGCCGTGAAGTAATCCCAAACTAGCCGATCGTGTCACAACCGTCACAACGCTAACGCTGGGAAGGGCGGCTAAGAGAGTCATCGCACTCAATAAGGCGATCCCACTATTCAAAGTCAAGCTGCTTTGCATCGATCGTGTCACTGCTCCTACCGATGCAAGAATTATAACGTTGGGCTAGGAGGAGAAGGCTCGATCGTCTATTTCTTCCAAATTTTTTCCATTAACTGATAGCCAACGGGATCGTACTTTTTCAAGTCAGCGCGAGTAAAGGGATAGAAATCATTTTTGCCAAAATAGGCTTCGGAGGTTTCGGCAAAATATTCTTTCTCATTGGTGAGCGCATAGGCGGGCTTTTTCCCACCCTGCACATAGGCAACGGATTTGTACAACTGGCGATCGACCGCATTTTGATAGGCCGCTTGAATATCAGAATTGCCCTGTCCAACCACCAAAAAATGATAGGCATGGGCTAATTCATGTAACACCATCCAAGGCTGATCGGTTTGCGACCATTGCACAAAATTACGGCTATTAGACAGTTCTACACCACCCGCTTTATCAGGATTGTAACCATTCTGTCGCAGCCAGTCCGCCGAAGGATGGAATTCTGCGGCCCCATTGATTTTCTTTTGCCATTCCACCCAAATGCGCACTTTTTTCAAAGCGGTCAGGGGTTTGGCAGGCAAAACACGGTTAATAGCGGAGAGTTGAGATTGGAGTTCCTTGCGTAGGGCTTTTGCTTCCGTTGGATGCTTAAGGACTTCAGGATTGAATAGGACGGTGAATCCGGCGATCGAGTCTGCGCGATAGGCAGAGGTGGGGGTAATAGCAGGGGGAGTGCTAGCGGCAGTCGTAGGATCTGGAAGGGCTGTCTGACAACTCATAATCGCGAAACACAGCGTAAGGGAAATCCACCAAGGTCTCATAGGAGATAGTTGTTGCGAGAACTTCTAGACTCACTATACCCAGGCCACGGAGTAAAGATTCAGCAAAAACACTACCCCGATTTCCGCAGTGAAGAGGGAGAACAACAGTAGCTGTAACCTGCGGCCTCCCTCCGGTAGAATTTCTCCTAAGCCCGTTCTCCAAACAGGATGAAAGAGCAAGGAGCCTCCCGCACCACTTGACTGGTCACATTACTCACTTCTAAACCTGCCGAAGTGCGATGGCGAATGGTATGGAGAACTATCAAATCGCAGGATTGGGCCTCCTGAAGAATTGCCGCCGCCACATTGTCATAGGTCATTGTTTTGACTGCGATGTCTGCCGTGGCCCGATCTCGTGCAACGAAGTCTAATAGGTGCCCCTGGAATTGCTCCATCTGAAGGGGGGCCGTGCGGCGTGGAAAAACATGTAAGAGAATCACCTGGGCTTGATTCGCTTGAGCCAACATTTGGGCAAAGCGCACAGTTCGCGCCGATTGCTCCGTCAAGCCATCCACAGGAACTAAAATTTGGCGAACGGCAGATGGACTGGTGCGTAGCCGCGTAACCGCTACAGGACAGTGGGATGACCAAAAGACTTTGTCAATCACTGACCCAAACAGACGAGCTCGCAAGCCTGTTGTAGAACTCCAGCCCATAACCACGAGGTTAGCTTGGACTTCGCGACTGGTGCGACTGATACCGAGGGCGATTTCATCATCAATCCGAATTTTCGTTGTGACAGGCACCCCAAATTCTTCGCCAATTTCACTGGCTTGATCCAGTAATTGCTGAGTGCGGGTCAGGGTATTTTCCAGTTCCGGTGCATCCATATGGATATGGGCCCGCGCGATCGCCAATGCGACAATTTGCCCCGCTTCATGACTGGACAACAGAGCCGCGAGTTCTAACAAATTACGCTGAGTTTGAGGATTATAAATTGGAACTAAGACCTTAAAAGGACGCTGGGTACGATCGCTGATATCACACTGTTGTCCTTCCCACCAAATTGATGGAGCAACGTCAAGGGAATCGCTGGAAGGTAAGGGTAGCTTGTTAGCAAATTTAGCCGTGAGAATCGGCCCCAGAATTGAAGTGACAATCATTAATACGATCACACTATTAAGAATGCTTTCAGGAATTAAGCGTTCCCCCGCAGGATTGAACGATTGATAAGCAACTAATGTAGCAGCTAATGTGGCAGCCACCTGGGGTAAAGAAAGCGACCACATCGTTAGACCTTCATTTCGGTTATAGCCATAAATCAGTTTTGCTAACAATGCAGCTACAAATTTACTTCCAATCAATCCACCCACGATCGCAGCAGTTAAGCCCAGGGAACCTAGGGTTTTGAGGAAGGCTGGAATATCGATTAGCAACCCCATATCCACAAAGAAACAGGGGATAAAGAGCACACTGCCGACGAATTCCACTTTTTCGCGGGTGGGACTCCGCCCTAGCACATCATTGACGGCCAGTCCGGCCAAGAAGGCTCCAACAATTTTTTCAACGCCAATCACCTGTGCGCCCACTGAAGCAATGAAGAGCGCTAACAAAATAAATAAAAACTGTTTACCTTCTTCATCCCCAGACCGTTTGAAAAATGCCTTTCCAGCCCAATCTAAGCCAAAGAGAATTGCGACGGAATAGATCGCTAATCCGGCTAAAAGGGTTAATAAACTTAATGCAGTAAAGCCTCCTGCATGGATCCCCACACAAATTGCCAAAACTAAGAGTGCGCCCGTATCAGTAAAAATGGTGGCCCCGATCGTAACAGTAACTGCCTCATTGGTCACGACCCCCAGACGGCTGACGATCGGATAGGCCAGCAACGTATGGGAAGCCAGTAACGAGCCAATCAAAAACGAAGCATTCCACCCAAAGTTAAACAATTGCCCAATCCCGATTCCAGCCAGCATGGGGACAATAAACGTTAAAAAGCCAAAGCCGATCGATCGATTTCGGGTCTTACGAAATTGGGCCAGGTCAATTTCTAAACCTGCCACAAACATTAAATAAATTTTGCCAATGTCCGATAGTAGTTTGATGGTATCTGATTCAGAATCGAGGAGCTTGAGCCCACTCTGACCTAAGACAACACCTGCGACCAAAAGCCCAACTAAGCCGGGTAGTCGCAATCGTTCAAACACAGGCGGGATAATCAGGATCGCCGCAATCAGAATCGTAAAAGAAATAATGGGACTATCGAGTGGCATAGGGCATCCTTCGTCAAGATAAAAGCTCTATCGAATCCCACTCCCATGCCTGCTATGCGCTAATCTCTGCCAACTAATTTCCGTGAACTAATCTCAAAGAATGCCATTGCCTCAGATATGGAGGGGGAATGTTAGAGGACAGAGCCTGCATTTAGGATAGAGAAAAAACAAAAATCCTGAAAGCGACCTTGGAGAAAATCTCTATAAAGTAATAATGATACCCACGATCGCCTATTCAAAATGGTTTGATACAGGGAATCTGCTGGGGATAGGGTAGTCTAGAGCGTAACCGATCGTGTTAACAACCACCATGATGAAGCAACGAGCGCTGTTTTTGGTCAATCGCCATGCCCGTCGAGGTCAGGAAAAACTGGACTTGGCGCTCAAGTCGTTGCGGAGCATGGGGTTTGATCTGATCGAAGAATCATTTGATCACCCAGAGGATTTACCTCGAGTCATCAGGCAATACCGCGATCGAGCCGATTTAGCGATTATTGGCGGGGGCGACGGTACGCTCAATGCAGCGGTGGAGGGCCTGTTAGAAGCACAGTTACCGCTGGGCATTTTGCCATTGGGGACTGCCAATGATTTGGCACGAACCTTGGGGATTCCACCCACCATTCCAGATGCTTGCCGCGTGATTGCAGGACGCAATGTCGAGAAAATTGATTTAGGCTGGGTCAATGGCAAATATTTTTTTAATGTGGCCAGTTTAGGCTTGAGTGTGCAGATTACGGAACAGTTATCCAAGGATGCCAAACGGCGCTGGGGCGTTTTGGCCTATGGCGTAGCAGCCATTCAAACCCTCTGGCAAAGTCGGCGATTTTCAGCGGAAATTCGTTGCGGCGATCGGGTAGAGCAGGTGCGCAGTATCCAGATTGCAGTGGGCAATGGCATTTATTACGGGGGTGGACTGGCGGTGGCGGATGATGCAGCAATTACGGATCAGCGCTTAGATTTGTACAGTTTAGAAATCGATCATTGGTGGCAATTGGTAAAGTTATTACCTGCGCTGTATCGGGGAAAACACCACATGTCGCCCTTTGTCCATTATCAACAGGGGCAGGAATTTTTTGTTGTAACGCGCAAACCTAAGTCAATTAATACCGACGGAGAAATTACCACAACAACCCCCGCTCACTTTAAGGTGATTCCCCAGGCTCTATCTGTCTTGGTTCCGTAACAGATTAAACAGCATAGATCAACCAACCCAGTCCCTACAAATCATTAAACACAATTTGATCCATCTCAGCGAATTGTTCCCGCATTGCAATCCCGTAACCATAGTTGAATGGCTTGGGCGATCGGAGCTTGACTACTTTCGCGAGGCGGCGTAATCACATCCCCCTTCGGATAGGTACTGGTTCGAGTAAAACTTTGGGAAAGCTGCCAGCCATAGCGGGTGTGCACTAGAAACAACCAATGGAATTGTTGGAACTCCACAATTTGAGTAGGACTGTTCTGCCGTTCTAACGTAGTTAAAAACACTTGCTGGAGCGTACCGTCTTGGCTCGGTGCAGACTCTCCTGGTTGAATAGGCAAGGGCTCAAATTCCGCTTGGCCAGCCAGAATCACCGATCCCGCCGTACTCAAATCCTGCCGCCGCTTACTGCGCACAATGACCCGATTGGCGTAGCTGGGCAAATCCCGAATCAAACCCGCTGTGAGGTCGCGAATGTCTGTAGGGCATTGATATTTGGGTCGGGACGGATATTTAGGCCGAGACGGCGCAGGTGTCGGCTCTGGGGAAGGAGCCGCACTGCGATCGCGCTCCCCACGATTTCCCACAGCCCCCGCAGGCCCAATGCCCACCCAGCAGCTCCCCCAAACAACCCCGATCGCGCCTACCAACAAGCCTTGCCACCGTACCGTCGATCGGGTTGCCATTGCCGTTACCTCCGCTTGCCTTAACCGATTTCTTCCAGAATCCTCGCAAACGCCGCTGCTGGATCATCCGCCGCTGTAATGGGTCGGCCAATCACAAGATAACTCGCCCCCGCCGCGATCGCCTGGGCTGGCGTCATCACCCGTTGCTGATCCCCGGTTTCCGCCCAACTGGGTCGCACCCCCGGACAAACCAGCAGAAAATCTTCTCCACAGACCCGCCGGAGGTCTGCCGCCTCCTGGGGGGAACAGACAGCCCCCGCCAAGCCACTTTCCTTGGCGAGTAAGGCCATTTCTAGGGCAAACTCTGGCAATTCGATCGGTACCTTTAATTCCAGCGCTAAAGTTCGGGGACTAATGCTAGTCAGGACGGTGACGGCGATGATATTCGGCGGTTGTACCCCTGCTTCCGCTGCACTGGCTTGGGCGGCAGCTTGGGCAGCGGCTAACCCTGCTTTGCCATTGGTGGCGTGGACTGTGAGCAAATCCACACCGTAACGAGCCGCTGCGGCACAGGCTCCGGCTACCGTGTTGGGGATATCATGAAATTTCAAGTCGAGGAAAATTTTCTTATCCCGTTCCTTGAGCAATTTCAGAATATTTGCTCCAGTACTCACAAATAATTCCAAACCCACTTTCCAAAATGTCACCTCTGGCAATCGATCGACCAATGCGATAGCCGCTGCCTCCGTCGGGACATCTAGGGGCACAATAATGCGATCGGAAATCGGGGTAGAGGCGCGATCGGAAATAGCCATGGAACTCGCTGTCATCCGTTAAAGTGATTAGAAAGGATTCAGGGGGAAATCCCCCGAAATTTTACGCTATGAATTAAGGCACGAAGCGGACAAATTTGTTTTTACCGAATTGCAACACCTGGCCGTACAATTCTGCTGCACTGTCAAAGGTTAGGTTGGGGTCGCTGGCCTTTTCCCCACTCAGCTTGACGCCACCGCCTTGAATTTGCCGACGGGCATCGGAACTGCTCTTACACAACCCCGCTGCACTGGTGAGGTAAAACAACTTGACGGGAAATTCGATTGCCGCCAAGGAGAATTCCGGCACCGATTCTGCCTGGGTACTGCCCCCAACCAAATTGGCCGCATCCCGCTGCGCCTGTTCTGCCGCCGCCACGCCATGGTACTGACTCACCACATCCAGCGCCAGCAATTTTTGTTGCTCGCGGGGATTTTCTGGCAAGGTTGAACGATCGAGCTTGGTCAGCAACGTGAAATAGTTTTCCAACAAACTATCGGGCGTTTTTTCCAGTTTGGAATACATGGTTAACGCATCTTCCGTCAGCGCCACGTAGTTGTTGAGGGACTTGGACATCTTTTGTACCCCATCCGTCCCCAACAAAATCGGCATCAGCAAGCCAAACTGGGGACGCTGCCCAAAATGTCGCTGCAAATCCCGACCCACAGCAATGTTGAACTTCTGATCCGTACCCCCCAGTTCCACATCCGCCTGCACTGCCACAGAGTCAAATCCCTGCATCAACGGATAGAGAAATTCATGGAGAAAAATCGGATTGCCCTTGTCGTAGCGTTCGGAGAATCCTTCCTTGGCCAACATTTGCCCCACCGTCATCGTGCCCAGCAATTCCAAAATCTTGCTCAGATCCAACCCCGATAACCATTCAGAGTTGTAACGAATTTCTAAGCGACCGGGGGTGTCAAAATCAAGAATGGGCCGCACTTGATCCAGGTACGTTTTGGCATTGGCGGCGACATCCGCTTCCGTCAACTGCTTGCGCACCTCCGATTTGCCTGTCGGATCCCCAATGCGCGCCGTAAAGTCCCCAATAATTAGCACCGCTGTGTGGCCTGCATCTTGGAATGCCCGCAACTTGCGCACCGGAATGCTGTGCCCCAGGTGAATATCTGAACCGGTGGGATCAATTCCCAATTTAATTCGTAAAGGCCGATCGCTCTGCAAAAGGCGCTGTTCTAAATTTTCATCCGGATTCGTGGAGTCCGGTTGAGAAGGAAAAATTTCACTGGTGCCACGATGAAGCCAAGCAAAGTCGGTCATAGCCGTTCCGATCGAATTTAAACGCCGTATAGTTCAAAACCCATGCAGTGGGGCGCTAGCCTATTCTGCGCCAGCCCATGAATACCAAGGTGCATCGCTAGCAAATGGCAGCCTGACTGCATTCCCTTAGCCAGCCTACTATAATTAGTGCAAGCTTTAATGAGCGCAAGCTTTAGTCCAAGCGGCAGAGTGGAAACTGTGAGGGGCATTCCACTGGGTAAACTCGAGCTAAGACAACTCATGGAAACGCCAGATGGCAATTTTGTCTTTCTCCCTCTAACTGATCCACCTTCCTGTTTTCCGTAAAAAACTGTGCCGAGCATTCCACCTTCGTCTATCCTACTGACACTCCTACCGAACTGTCCTCTGGACTGAGCGCAGCTTCTTGTTCAACCCCGACATTGCTAAGAGAGAAACTATCGTGTCGTCCAACGCCTTTCCCAGCCAGCCCCAAAAGCGTGAATCCCCCGTCCAATTTCTGGGAGCGGTTACCAAGGTCACAGGTGCCACCTTGTTGGGCATCACAATGTTGACAAGTTCTGTGATTGCGGGGGGATTAGTTGGGTTGGCGATTAGCTTTCGGAATCTGCCCGACGTGCGGGTATTGCGCAACTATACGCCGAGCGAAACCACCCATATCTACGATATCAAAGGCAAAGCCCTGGCCAGCTTGCATGGTGAGGCCAATCGGGAAGTCATGCCGCTCAATCATTTTTCGCCCCACCTGAAGCGGGCGGTGCTGGCGATCGAAGATAGTTATTTTTTCACCCACAAAGGGGTTAACCCGAGTTCCGTCGGTCGAGCGCTCAAGGCGAATTTCTCCAAAGGGGAAACCGTGGAAGGCGGATCAACCCTGACGATGCAGTTGGTCAAGAACCTGTTTCTCTCCCCCCAACGGGCCTTTAGCCGGAAGGTAGCGGAGGCGGTGTTGGCCCTACGGATTGAACAGGTTTTCTCTAAAGACCAGATTTTTGAAATGTACCTCAATCAGGTCTATTGGGGACATAACACCTATGGTGCAGAAACCGCTGCTCGTAGTTATTTTGGTAAATCTGCTTCGGATTTGAACCTAGCGGAATCGGCGATGATGGCCGGACTAATCCAAGCCCCTGAAGCCCTCAGCCCCTTTTTGGATATGAAGGCGGCCACCCGGCGACAACATATCGTGTTGCAACGGATGAAGGATTTGCAATGGATTACGCCGGAGGAAGAAAAAGCAGCCCGCAACTATTCCATTAAGCTTGGCAAGATTACCTCTTTTCAACGGAGCGAAATTCCCTACGTCACCGAGGCGATCGTCCAAGAGCTGACGAAAAAGTTTGGTCGGGACATGCTCCTCAAAGGTGGTCTTCGGATCCAAGCCACGATCGATACCAAACTGCAACGGATTGCGGAAGATACTGTGCGGCGAGGCATCCAGAATCTGAATGGCAGCGGGGTCTATGCCGATCAAATGGCCTTGGTTTCGGTCGATCCTCGAACCCATTACGTCAAAGCAATGGTTGGCGGGGTGGATTATAAGAAGAGTCAATATAACCGCGCGACCCAAGCCCTACGACAGCCCGGTTCTTCCTTTAAGCCCTTTGTGTACTATGCGGCCTTTGCCAGTGGTAAGTACGCCCCGGATTCCACGGTGATGGACACCCCCGTAGGTTATCCCGATGGCTATGATATGTACTATCCCCAGAACTACGATCGCACCTTTGCTGGGGCCATGACGATTCGTCGCGCCTTGGAAATGTCTCGCAACGTGCCAGCGGTTCGCTTGGGGCAAGAGGTCGGCTTAAATAAAGTGGTAGAAATCTGCCGCAGCATTGGCATTAAAAGCCCGATCGATCCAGTCATCTCGCTACCCCTAGGCTCGGTGGATATTACCCCGCTGGAAATGGCCAATGCCTATGCCACGTTTGCCAGCAACGGCTGGTATGCCGATCCGACCTTGATTGTGCAGGCGACGGATAGTCGAGGGGCGATCGTGATGGATAACCGTCCTAAACCTCGATTAGTCCTGGATTCCTGGGCAGCAGCAGCCCTGAATGATGTCCTGCAAGGCGTCATTACCCGAGGGACGGCGACATCCGCCAATATCGGTCGTCCGGCAGCAGGTAAAACTGGAACCACCTCGTCGGAACGGGATATTTGGTTCGTGGGCTATGTTCCCCAGCTTTCCACCGCCGTTTGGGTCGGAAATGACAACTATTCCCCCCTGGGGTATGGGGCGACTGGGGGGACGTTCGTTGCGCCCATTTGGCGTGATTTTATGTCCCAAGCGGTGAAGGATCTGCCCGTAGAACGCTTTAGACCGCCTTCGGATTTCCCCCGGCCTTAAGGGGAACCTACCAATTTTATTTGCTCCAGTTGCGAATCTAGCGTGATCCTGGTTGGGAGGGTGAAGGATCACGTGGGTTAGTGCTAGGCTTGATCCAGCAAAACTAATGTACTTCTTTTGGGAAGTCTGACCTCAAGTCACTGGATGGGGAGCGCGTTGGAGCCATGCTGGACTTTAATCAACTTGCGCAGCAAATGCAGGGCATTAGCCAACATCTTGTAACAGAGTCTACGGCGTTGCGGCAGAAGTTAGACTACGCCAAAACATTGATGGAACAGGCGCACAACAACCAAGGGGAATTGGTTGAACGGCAAGCCCAATGGCACGATCGCTTGACCTTTACCGCCGCAGTGCCGATCGAACCCTTAGCGACTCGCCAAGACATTGCGATCGCGCCGTCGGCCCATACCGTCATTGCCACCGATGGATCACAAATTTCCCCTAGTCACCACGAAATTGCCTATTGTTATTTGATTAATATTGGCCGAATTATTCTGTACTACGGGCAGGGAAAACAGCCTTTATTGGACAGTTTGCCGGAGGTGTTTTATCGCCCCGAGGATCTCTACGTTTCCCGGCAGTGGGGCATTCGCACGGAGGAGTGGATGGGCTATTGTCGCACGGTTTCAGAAACGCAGGTTTTGGCCGAGTTAGCCCAAGCGATCGTGGGGCATCCGCAAGCAAGCGGAACAACAACGCGATCGCAATCACCCCATCAATCCAACACCAATCCTGCCCGCAATCCTAGAGACATCACAGCGCAGCACAACCATTCTAATGATCAGTTGTCGCTTCTGGATTCCCTGGAACTTTCGATTGCCGATCCAGTCAATCAAGCCTTCAATTCACCTGAACGTTCGTTACTGGAATTGCCGTCCAGCCCTAATGCATCTGGGCGATCGCAATCTAGTTTGCAATCTAGTTCACCATCTAGAACAATAGCTCCCACGATCGCGCTCGTAGATGGCTCCTTAATCTACTGGTTTCTAGAACCCTTGCCGATGGAGGCCCGCGATCGGATTTTGCAACCGATTTTGCAAGCATGGCAGCAGTTGCGATCGCTGAAGGTTCCCCTCGTGGGATATGTCAGCGCCTCCCGCAGTGGGGAAGCGATTAATTTCCTGCGCTTACAAACCTGTCCCTATACCGCACCGGACTGTTTAACCCATTGCAGCCATTTATCCGATAAATTACCTTGTCAGGTGCTCGATCCTGTGCGCGACGTGGCTTTGTGGGCGCAATTTTTGGAACCGGGACAACGCAGCCCCCTCTGGCGCAGTTCGGCCCGGATTCAGGAGTTGTATGAAGACCAAGGGATTTATTTTTGCTACTTGCATGTGGGCAGTGAGGTAGCACGGGTGGAAGTGCCGGAATGGGTGGCGATCGAGCCCGAATTGCTCAATACCGCACTGAGTTTAGTCCTCACCCAGGTGCAGAAGGGCTATGGTTACCCCGTGGCCCTAGCCGAAGCCCATAATCAGGCCGTGGTGCGCGGGGGTGATCGATCGCGGTTTTTCGCCCTGTTGGAGCAACAAATGATTAAAGCAGGACTGCGCAATGTGGGAACCTCCTACAAAGAGGCCCGCAAGCGAGGCAGTATTGCTTAGCCGTATTGCTGAATGATTTAGACTAGACGGTCAAACACTACAGGTGAAAATTGCGTAACAAAAACAAGTCCACACAAAAACTAGGGTGGTAATCGTGATCAGTTAGACGTGATCAGTCAGATCTTCGACCTCACCCTAGTTCCTTAGGCTTTTTTAATTCTGGTATAGAGATTTACTCACAACCCCACTCAACAACACTCCTACCAATTTGAGGCATGGGTATCCTCATTGATATCGCCGCTGTAGGGTTGGATGCCCGTTACAGGATAATCATCATCATCAAGCCCAAAAATACGGCTGAGCGCATCCGAAACAAACCCAATCACATTCGTAAATACCTTAGAGATGCCCATAGCAAACCTCAGTGACAGTAAAATAATGGATGGCTGAATGGAACGTCACTCAGCATGTCAGATAGTTAAATGACATTTTGAATGACAACTAGAAGATAAATGAACGATCGAATAACGGATATCGATCGAACTGATTACATGATTCTGCTAATTATCAGGACACCTCCCCACTTTTGGATCGTAGAGAACGCGATTTTTTAAGCTTTGTCAAAGTACGTCTTGAAGGGAAATACTTCGCAATGGAAATGATTTCGATTTGTTAGGAAATCAGTCAATTTAATCAACATGTTGTGGTCTGTTGACTTACCTCATAGTTTAAACCGATCGAGCGGAGGACGTGGGAATTCTTTGTGATTCTTGATGTCTGACCCCAATCGCAGGAATTCCAGCCCTAAAGGTCCCTGGCTTTACAGTATTTTGATAGATAACACCAAAACTTGGATCCTTATTCAAGAAATTATTAGGTGCTAGCCCCCTCTACAAAGCTAAGCAAACGTCAATCTACAAACAATCTGAGGATCCCAGACTGGTGTTCAGCCCCGGTATATATTGAAAATCATCCTTGACATTTTTGGTAAGATTAACTATAACTAACAATAAGAGGGTTACTCCCACCCTAATCCATCAGCACAGAATCTTAGATGCAATCTTGAAGACAAGGATGTCGGAAAGGGTGATGTTATGCCAGTTTTAGAAATGCGATCGGAGGATAACAGCCTCCTGACTGATCTATATCAATTAACCATGGCGGCTTGCTACGTGGGGGAAGGGCTTGATCAGCGCACCGCCAGTTTTGAGTTGTTTGTGCGACGGTTGCCAGCGGGATTGGGTTACCTCATTGCCATGGGGTTAGAGGAAGCGCTGGCCTATCTGGAATCGTTGCATTTCACCCCCCAGCACATTGCAGCACTCCAGCAAACGGGGATTTTTGCCCATGCGCCCGATCGCTTTTGGCAGTTATTGGAAACCGCAAAATTTACCGGTGATATCTGGGCGGTGCCGGAGGGAACGGCGATTTTTGCCAACGAACCCATCCTGCGGGTGGAAGCGCCCCTGTGGCAAGCGCAACTGGTGGAAACCTATTTGCTGAATGTGATTAACTATCAAACGTTAGTTGCGACCCGATCGGCCCGGATGCGCGATGTGGCGGGCGCAGAAGCCCATTTATTAGAATTTGGGACTCGCCGTGCCTTCAGTCCTCAGGCTGCACTGTGGGCAGCCCGCGCCGCGATCGCCGCAGGATTTGACGCAACGTCGAATGTGCTTGCTGCCATCAAAATGGGACAGAAGCCCGTGGGAACCATGGCCCATGCTTTGGTCATGGCCTTAGGCGCGATCGAAGGCAGTGAGCAGGAAGCCTTTTCAGCGTTTCACCGTTATTTCCCCAGCGCTCCCCTTTTGATTGACACCTACGATGTCATTCATGCAGCAGAAGCATTGCGCGATCGTATTGCCAACCATGACATGAGCCTATCCGGGGTACGGATCGATTCCGGGGATTTAGCTCCGCTCTCCCAGCAGGTGCGACAACTTTTACCGACGGTCAATATCTTTGCCAGTGGGGATTTGGATGAATTTCGCATTGCGGAACTGAAGGCCGCAGGGGCTTGCATTGATGGCTATGGTATTGGCACGCAATTGGTCACGGGGGCTCCGGTGAATGGGGTGTATAAACTCGTGGACATCGACGGCATTCCTGTGATGAAAGAATCCGCAGGCAAGCTGACCTATCCGGGGCGTAAACAAATTTTCCGTTCCTACGCGGATGGAATCCTTCACCACGATCGCCTGGGTTTAATCACGGAGGCACCGCAGGCTGACGAAACCCAACTGTTACAGCCGGTGATGAAACAGGGTGAACGGCTGCAACCGATCAAATCACTGGCGGACATTGCCGCAACCACCGCCCGATCGATGGCCACCTTGCCTTCAGTAGTGCGACAAATTACCCAGCCCACCCCTGTTACCCCCCAACTGTCAGAAGACTTACAGCAGTTACTGACCCAAACGAAAAATCGCCTCCATTCAGCGCCTGTAGGAATGCATTAACCCATGAAAATTGCTCTTTTTGGGACGAGTGCCGATCCGCCGACCTTGGGCCATCTGACGATTTTGCAGTGGTTGGTGCAACGGTTTGACCACGTGGCGGTCTGGGCTTCGGATAATCCGTTTAAAGCCGATCAGGTACCGCTGCCCCACCGCACTCGGATGATGCAACTATTAGTGCAGGAATTGCACCTACCGGAAACAAAAGTGCGGGTCTATCCGGAGTTGAGTTATCCCAGAACCCTATTTACCCTAGCCAAGGCGCAGGAATACTGGCCAGAGGGAGAATTTACCCTGACGATCGGGGCAGACATTGTGCCGCAAATTCCCACCTGGTACCAAGCCCAACAACTGCTCTCGCAGGTGCATCTCGTGGTCATTCCCCGACCCGGGTATGTGTTAGATCCGCAGGCGATCGATCGACTCAGGCAACTGGGAACCACGATCGAAATTGCTGACCTGGCAACCCCAGATGTCTCATCCACGGCTTACCGTACACAACTGCATGCCTCCAGCGTTCCTCCCAGTATCCAATCCTATATCCACCAGGAGCAACTCTACGAATGGCCGGACGAAACTCAAAAGCCCCTAGCACTTCGGCAACCAGCGACCAACTAGCTAGTGAGCCATTAGTCAGTGAACCATTAGCGAGCGAGCCATTAGCCAGTGAGCCATCCATCAGTCATAAAGCAACCGCTCGGGTGCAACGGGCGGGGCGATCGTCCGGTCGCTGGACATCCCGCAAAGGCGAACCCCTCGCTGATTTTCGAGTGGGGGTGGATAATGTCATTTTTTCCGTGGACACAAATTTGCATCGGTTATTGGTCTTACTGGTAATGCGCCAAGATCAACCCTTCGCAGGCCATTGGAGCTTACCGGGAACCCTCGTCCGGGAAGGCGAATCGCTGGAAAAGGCCGCCTATCGCATTCTGGCGGAAAAAATTCGGGTTCAAAATCTCTATTTAGAACAACTCTATACCTTCGGGGGACCGCACCGTGATCCGCGCGAAGCCGAAGAAAGTTACGGGGTGCGGTATTTATCGGTGAGTTATTTCGCATTGGTGCGCTATGCCGAGGCAGAACTGATTGCCGATGGCGTCAGTGGTATTGCTTGGTATCCCGTAGATCAGTTGCCTCCCTTAGCGTTTGATCACCATCGTATTGTGGAATATGGACACTGTCGCTTAAAGAATAAATTAGAATATAGCCCCGTGGCCTTTGATGTATTGCCAGAACTGTTTACATTAGGCGATCTCTATCAACTCTATACCACGGTACTAGGGGAAAACTTTTCCGACTATTCCAATTTCCGATCGCGGTTACTCAAGCTCGGCTTCCTATCGGATACGGGAATCAAAACTTCCCGAGGAGCCGGACGCCCCGCCAGTTTGTACCGCTTCGATAGTGAAGCTTTTGCACCGTTTAAAGATAAGCCTTTAATCTTTATTTAGCAAGAATCAGTCTTTCACAAGAATCAGTAGATCCCAACGTGGGTTGAGATCCCCCCTCCCCCCCCTTAATAAAGGGGGAACCGGAAAAAATACATTTAATTTTCTCTCATTTCCCGGAGCATTATGAAAATCGCGATCGCTCAACTCAACCCGACCATTGGAGATTTGCCCAACAACGCCCAAGCGATCGTGCAAGCGGCCCAGCAGGCAGCGGCCCAAGGCGCACGGCTGCTCCTGACCCCGGAACTGTCCCTCTGCGGCTATCCGCCACGGGATCTATTACTCAATCCCAGTTTCATTGCTGAGTTATCGGACATGTTGCAAACGATCGCGCAACAACTGCCCCAGGGCTTAGTCGCCTTAATCGGTACCGTGGAAGTTAATCCCCAAGCCGCCCACCAAGGTGGAAAACCTCTGTTCAATTCTGTAGCCTTGATTGAAAACAGTCAGGTTAAACAAGTCTTCCATAAGCGTTTGTTGCCAACCTATGATGTGTTTGACGAGGATCGTTATTTTGCACCGGGCAATCAACCCAACCATTTTTATTTAGATGGCCTTCACATTGGTCTAACCGTTTGCGAAGACCTGTGGAATGACGAAGAATTCTGGGGCAAGCGAAACTATGCAGATAACCCGATCGCGGATTTAGCGGAACTGCAAGTGGCGTTTACGGTGAATTTGTCGGCTTCCCCCTATAGCATTGGCAAGCAACGGATTCGGGAACGGATGCTGCAACATACCGCCCAACGGTTTAATCAGCCGATCGTCTATGCCAATCAAGTGGGTGCAAATGATGACTTGATTTTTGACGGGGGCAGCTTTGCGGTGAATCGGGATGGCAGTCTGGTCAGCCGTGCCCAGTGCTTTGCGACCGATTTGTTGCTGCTGGAATACGATGTTGCTACTCACAACCTAGTTTCCCAAGTCCCTGCTAGTCCCACGGCGTTACCCACCTCAACGGATGCAGAAATTTGGTTGGCGTTGGTACTGGGGGTGCGGGACTATGCCCGGAAATGTGGCTTTACCCAGGCAGTGTTGGGCTTGAGTGGGGGAATTGATTCGGCGTTAGTTGCCGCGATCGCGGCGGCGGCCTTGGGGGCAGACAATGTGCTGGGCATTCTGATGCCGTCGCCCTACAGTTCCGATCACTCCATTACCGATGCCCTGGATCTCGCCCATAACCTAGGGATCAAAACCCAGACAATTCCCATTGGGGCTGCGATGGAAGCCTTCGATCGATCGCTGGCGGACATCTTTGCCGGAACGGAGTTTGGAGTCGCAGAGGAAAATATTCAATCGCGCATTCGGGGCACTTTGCTGATGGGTGTAGCGAATAAGTTTGGCTACCTGTTGATTTCTACGGGGAATAAGTCGGAAATGGCCGTGGGCTACTGTACCCTCTACGGTGATATGAATGGGGGGTTGGCCGCGATCGCGGATGTTCCTAAAACACGGGTGTATTCCCTATGCGAATGGTTAAATCAGCAGGTACAGCAAGGTCAAGTGCACAACTTAGCGATCACTCACTTACCGACTACGATCGGTACAGAAATCATTCCCACCCACATCCTGACGAAACCACCCAGCGCAGAACTAAAGCCGGGACAGGTCGATCAGGATTCCCTACCGCCCTACGATGTGCTGGACGACATTTTAGCGAGATTGGTGGAGAACCATGAATCCGCTGAACAAATTATTGCCGCAGGCTTCGATCGGGCAGTCGTTCAGAAAATTGCCCGTTTGGTTAAAATCGCTGAATTCAAACGCCGACAGGCCGCACCGGGACTGAAGATTACAGATCGGGCCTTCGGTACCGGCTGGCGGATGCCGATCGCCCAACGCTGGCTCCCGACAGGTCAAGTAGTGTCCCCTGCTAAATAAAACCAGAGATCGGTGCAACTGCGATCGTGCCTATCACCCGCCATCATAGCGAGAATGCCTAACGGCTCTCCATCATGGCCTTGAGATGGCGCAGCCGAGCTTGGCTTAAGCGACTAGGGCAGGATTGGCTGCGCGGTGATTGGCGGAAAGCCTGGGCTTCAAATTGGCAGTATTCCGCTTGATAGCGATTCCAAATTTGCTGCACCGGATCTTGCTTCAGTTCTGTGATGAGTGACTGAATTTGATCGACGTCCGGGCTGTCAGAAACGGGAGTGAGCCCTTGGAGATCAGCAATGCGATCGTTGGTCACGGTTGCCAAACAGCGGTGATACAGCATGGGTGCCATGGAAGCCCCGGTAAAGGGTTCAATCATGGCGTCACAATGCCGCTGACGGTAGCGCCGCCAATCGTTTTCAGCGATCGTAAACATGGGTCGATATCGCTGCGGGAGAGCGCTCACTTCATCTTGATAAAGCTGGGTTTGCAGAAAATCCGTGGTTTTTGACCAATAGACAGCACAGCGATTTAACGAGATTTGGCCATCATCTGGACAAGTGATCGCCGGAATTCCAATGGTTAAAGAGGTGGTTGAAGGGGTATGTGCGTGTGCGGGTTGAGCAAAAGCCACCCCACTAAAAATGACGGTAATCCCTGAGATAAACCCGAAAAAGGCGCGATCGTAATTCACCATATTTTTCCCCATCTTGACTGGCTGTAAACCAATGCCACTGATCTATTACCACCTGGTAGGTATAGAGGTCTTGCCCAAAACCCTGGCTCCCCACCAGCCAACGTTAAACGACATCACGGCCCCTGCACCGAATCCGCTTCCCCCATCAACATAAAAGCTGCCCAATCACGGGGATCGGGATACTTCTCCTTCGTTTGCAGCATCGCTTGCCGCAGAGCTTGGGCCTTATCGGGCGTCTGGGCCAAATTGCGATAAAACGCCGTCATCAGATAGGCCGTTGCTGTATCCGGCACCTGCCACAAAGACACCACCACACTCGGCACCCCCGCCGCAAACAGCGATCGCGACAGCCCAATCACCCCATCCCCCGTAATTTGTCCCCGCCCCGTATCGCAGGCACTCAAAACCACCAACTCCGCTGACAGCTTCAGATCCATAATTTCCCGCGCCGTCAGAAATCCATCATCCTGACCGTCCGGAGCCAGCGCGATCGCCCCCGGCATCCCCACCCCATGGATATCATCCAGCAGGCCGTGGGTCGCGAGGTGCACCGTTTTTGCCTGGGAAATCCGTTGCAGCACGGCGGCTTTAGTCGCGGCAGCCCCCAGCAACGGCTGCGTATTAAACAATGCCGCAATCTCCTTGGCTTCCTGCTCCGTACCCGGTAAACTTTCCAAGATTTCCGGTTCGGCACCATCCATCGCAGGAAGCTGCGGCATCGTCGGATTCCCCACAATCAGCGCCGCTTGATTTTGCTGAGGTAACGGAGGATTCGCCGTCGATTTGCCCCGTTGCTGCGCCTGCCCAATCAACTCCAATACTTGAATCGAAGGAGCTGTTACTAACGTATGCTTTTCAATTAAATACTTGCCCTGGGCATCCTGCAACACCGCAAAGGGCACGAGAAAGAGCGATCCTTGAGGTACAAAAATCACCCGATCGCTCGACTGTTTCGGCAACAGATCAGCGATTGGATCAATCAACAGTTGATGCAACGTAGTTAACGGCGGCGGCGTATCGGACTCGGTTGTACGAGAATCCGCTACCCGCACCACACTCACTTTGCCCCGCACGCCCACCTGTTCCCGACTCAGGCTCACTAATTGAGGCAGCGATTTCTGCAACATTTCACCGATCGCCACTCGCCGCAGAGTAATTTTACCCGTCGGCTGAATCACCCAAATCAACAGTTCCGCATCCGCTCCCTGGCCTTGGGTCGTAATATCGTAGCCACCATCAAGAATGGAATATTCCACGATCGTGGCATTTTGTTGGCGGGCAATCTGACGAATGGTTTGCAGGTTAATCGGAGGTTCTACTAATGCCGGATTCGGAGCAGACTCTAAGCGCTGCGCCACCAAATCTGCAAAGGCACGGGCGCGGCTCCACTCCGCCACTTCCAACGCCGCTTCCGGTTGATTCCGCGCCACCAAAACCCGTTGCAAATAGCGATAACTATCGGCAGTAATTTCCATATCCCCGATCGCCACTTTCAACCTATCCCGTTGCCCCAACTGTTGCCGTTGAGTTTCGCGCACCGTAATGGCCGATCGTAGAAATTGTTCGGCCTCAGCTAATTTTCCCGATTCAAAATGGACAAATCCTAAGTTGAATAAAGCATAGCTTTCTAAATCTCGATCGCCCGTTCTTTTAGCAATCCCTAAGCTTTGTTGATAGTAAGCAATGGCTTGCATCCTTTGCCGTTGGTTGCGATGCACACTGCCCAAATTCGCCAATACTCGTCCCTGCCGAGGCAGATCCCCCAGATCCTGCGCAATGACCGCACTTTGTTCAAAGGCCGCGATCGCTTCTTTAAATTTATTGGCATTGCGATAGGCCCCACCCAAGTTGGCAAGCATACTGGCCTCGCCCGCCCGATCGCCCAATTTGCGAATTAACACTAGACTCCGCTGTTGATATTCAATACCTCGCTGCCATTCCTTGCGAGCTGAGTGAATCAGTCCCAACCCACTCAAAACCGCCGATTCTCCCCGCTCATCTTTAATCTGTTGGGCCAGGGGCAACGCCTTTTGATAGGTGGCAATCGCCCGATCGTAATCGCCGATCGTGTAATAAACCAGGCCAAGACTACTCAGCGCCTGAACGGTTTGAAAGCGAGCTTGGGGAAATTGGGCTTGCCGAGCTTCGGCCTGCTGCAAGCTTTGTTGGTGATATTCGATCGCTTTGGCATAGTTGCCTTGGGTGGTATACGAACTGCCTAAACCATTCAACGCACTAAATTCACTCTCCCGATCGCCCCACTGTTTTGCCTGGATCAAAATATCTTGATAGGTTGCGATCGCCGCATCCAACTTGCCTTGGAGGGAATACGTGCCACTGATATGAAACAGAAAATGTACCCTCTTACTCCAATCCTGCTGGGGCTGGATGAGGCGTAACCCTTCTTGATAAGCCGCGATCGCCCGATCGAAATTCCCTTGAATGGTTTGCCCCTGCCCCCAATAAAACAACGCCATGGATAACCCTGGGGCATTTTGAATCTGGCGATAGATCGCCACACTCTCGGTCAAGGCTTGCATTGACTGCGACGGTTGCCCCAACGATCGATAGAGAATCCCCAAACTGGTGAGAATGCGTCCTTCCATTTCCTGATTGCCCCGCTGCCGAGCCTGCTCTAATGCCCCTTGGCAAAAATTCAATGCAGCTTCTAATTTTTTGGCTTGCCACTGCTGCCGACAACGATCCCAAGCTGAGCTCCCAGATTCCACGGACACATTGGAAAAGGAGGCAGTGGCAAGGGAGGCAGTGGCAAGGGAGGAAAAATTGGGAGCCTGGGGACGAGCGATCGGCTTCCCGATCGGAGATCGGGAAATCGAGACGGGATTGACGGTAGAAATCGGGGATGGCGCGATCGATGGATATCCTAGTAAGGCTAAGAGAGAAAGAACCATGATTGTTATCTAGGCATTAGTTGGAAGACGGGGATAATTCCAGCATTCCCCCAAAGCCTGAAAAATCCGTAATCCTTCTTATATCGCTGATTTATCACCAAGACAGTATTTTGTGGTCTCCGTGCTCTACCATTGCACAAACATACTGTTTTATGTAGATAAGGTGAAGCGAAGATAATTCATTTAGTAGTGCTATCTAAATAGAATGACCTATTGACAGCCAAGCCGACGGCAATTTCCTCAGTAGTTTTTCAGATGTCCTAGGGATCATTAGAATCCTGTGGCCAAAATGTTGACGTTTAAGTTTCCGTAAATATCACAATCACTGAGAAGGGAGCTTTAAATGAACTTTCTACAATCTGAGTAGCAGTCTGAATAGAAAAGGAATTCTACGGGTTCAAAATCTGAGGTGCTTAAAAGAGAACCTTCTCGCAGAGACCATTCAGCAGAAGCTTTCTAGCAAATGTGCAAAGGCTACCTCAAATGGGTAATCTGTATGCAAGCTGCCCAAAACGATTGGGTAGTGACTTTGCCTTTCGATTTGTACTCCTGTAATCCCAAAATTAATTAACGTTATTAATTGACCTTACTTAGTCGATCGAAAGATTCGCTTTTCCTCCTTGGATTGGAATGAGGCTCTTTCAATCGATCTGCCCTCAGACAACTTCTCTGTAGTTAGAGTTCCTATGGTTGATCAGGCCAAAGATCTGCGAGAGCCACATCATGTTAAGTAATACATTGAGTCAAACAAGAATGGAAGCGACAATTGATGTTTTAAAAGATCAAGTTTTCTACCTCCAAGATGAACTTCAAGCCAAGGAGACACTGCTGAATCTTTGCCTAGATAGTTTGCCCGAGGCAGTTCAATTTATGTCTCTCCAGGACGGTCAAATTCTCTATGTCAATCAGACTTGGCAAGAACAACTAGGATATAGCTTGCTGGAAGCGCAGCAACTTTTTTGGCATGATCTGATAGTGCCCAATGCAGACTCAGAAAACAGCGATCGCGCTTTAGATCTCTTCTGCCAGAAATTCGGCCATCTGGAAGAATCTATAGAAATTTGGCTACAAACTAAGTATCTGACACCGATTAAAATGCGGGCAGAAATGCACCGCCATATCCTTAATCAAAGTACTGGCCAAGGCTCTATTTTGCTGTTGAAACTCAGGCCAGTCAACGAAATGACTCCCCAACCTGAACCCCGATCGGCGAAATTCAGCCACCCATCCATTTTCTCTCAGTTTACCCATCCAGGGAGCATAGAGCGCCCATACACAACTCAAGTGTGTTACTCCGATCCAGCCTTCAGCGAACTGTGTACCTACTTTGTTACCCGTGCATCCCACGAGCTTCGTACACCCCTCGCAGTGATTGCCTCTTCAGCTAGCATTCTGAGCAATTTTGGCGATCAAATTGATGCTAGTAAGAAGAATCATCACTTGCAATGTATTCAAACTTATGTGCAACACACAACTCAAATTTTAGATGAAATCCTATTACTCTATAAAGTTGATACAGGATACTTAGAATTTCGGCCAATCACCTGTGACTGCCTAGAGTTGATTCAAGGGATGGTGGGAGAACTCCAAGTCCAGTCGCCCGATCGCTTAATCGAAATGTCAGCAGTGATGCACTCGTCCCAAGGATCTGAGCCTCAAGCGGTTAACCCCCTTCATCCACGATCGTCTGGATGTAATTCTTTGATCGATCGCACCCTCTTCCGTCAGATCATGACCAATCTCTTGTCCAACGCCAGTAAATATTCCCACCCAGAAAGTGTAATCAAAATTACAGTCACCCTAGGGGAAACCAACCTTCGCATTGCCATTGAAGATCAAGGGATGGGAATTGTACCCGAAGATTTACCTCAGATCTGCCAGTTGTTTCATCGGGGACAAAATGTGGGTACTATTCCAGGAACAGGACTGGGGCTATGTATTGTCGAGAAATGTGTTGCTTTGCATGGTGGACAGTTGGAAGTTGAAAGTCGGCTCAATCAAGGCAGCATTTTTACGGTCACTCTACCGCGTTGAAATCAATCCTGAGTCCAGCAACCCTGCATGATGGATTCCTTTTGACTAACGCATACATTTTGACTAACGCACACATTGAGAAAGGCACGTATTTTTACAGATCAATTTGCTGTAAAAAATAATTCGCAAAGGATGGCTAGATAGTTTTGGCGATGTTGAAAGCAACAATTGCTAGCCATCATGAAATGGGAGGTCAACCATGGTGGGAAAAATTCTAGTCATTGAAGATGAAGGGGCCATTCGGGCCAATATTGAAGAAATTTTGATGCTGTCTAACTATGATCCGATCGTGGCTCCCGATGGGCTGCGGGGACTTCAGTTAGCGGAACAAACGCAACCGGATTTAATTTTGTGTGATGTCATGATGCCCGAACTCGATGGGCATGGGGTATTGCAATCTCTAAGACAGAAAGATGCGACGGCTGGCATTCCTTTTATTTTTCTGACAGCCAAAGCCGATCGACGGGATTTGCGTCAAGGCATGGAAGCAGGGGCAGATGACTATCTCACCAAACCCTTTACGGCGGATGAATTGCTCCGAGCCGTTTCCACCCAACTGACCAAACAAGCCATTTCCGAAGACCAAACCCAATCCCGCATTGGTCAATTTCGGGATGCCATCAAGCAAGCCCTGCCCCACGAACTGAATACACCGCTGAATGGAATTCTCTGCTCCACCGATCTGCTGCTGAACGATCGAGATGAGTTAGAAGAATTTGAGATTGTCGAATTGCTAGAGTTTATTCGCACTTCCGCAAAACGACTCCATCACTTGACCCAAAATGCACTCCTCTACCTGGATCTAGAGCTGCAAAGCCGCATCGGAACACTACCCATCGGAAAGGCTTCGGAAGCTTGTAGGGTAGATGAAATTGTTCAATACAGCGCCCAAGAGGTGGCTCGTCGTTGGAATCGTACCCCAGATCTTCACATTGCTCTGCAAGAATGTGAAGTTGGTATCTCAGTTCAATACATGGAAAAAATTGCCATTGAATTGATCGACAATGCATTTAAGTTTTCAGAGCAGAATACGCCTGTGCAGGTGATCGGCTACGTCAAGAACGATCAATATTACCTGGAAGTCATTGATCAGGGGCGAGGAATGAATACTCAGCAGGTCAAAGCTTTGGGTGCCTATGTGCAATTTGAGCGATCAACCTATGAACAACAGGGAATTGGGTTGGGGTTAATCATTGCTAAGCGTCTAATTGAATGGTTTGGTGGCCAGCTCACCCTCACTAGCCAATTGGGTCTGGGAACCCATCTCACTTTGCATCTTCCGCCCTCGGGGCCAGTACCCACGATCGCGTCATAACACGATCGTCAATCCTCCCATCATTCCAGAGGAATGTACCTCCTAAATTCTGCCAAGGCTGGCGTTTGCCAAAACTGCATTCTGTTAGGAGGATCTCTTCTGCCAGCACCCATTCTCTCAAAGGCAACTTACCGTAGGATTTTGATGACAATGAGGGATTTGTTGAAATGATGGTGAATGCTGGAATGAATAAGACTGGCTACTCTGTGCTGATTCACTTGCCGAACAATCGCTAATTTTATGCCTTTTGATCCGCCCACGTCGATCCTCTTGATTGAGGCAGCTAACCCGTTGAGAGACCGTTATCTCGACTGGTTGAATCACGATCGGCGGCATCAGTTTCAAGTCACGACAGGGCTCTCCCTAGAAACAGGACTCACTTTTTGTCGAGAGCAACGTCCTCAGCTAGTCGTAATTGACTTAGGCGAAGCTTGGGACACCAATATAATTCTCTCTGCGCAACAAACCTTGCAAGCCTTGGGCATCCCTTGCCTCTGGATTGGCCCAGATGATTGCAATCCAAGACAGCTAGGTTGGAACGAGTCGCCAGAATGCAGTTATCTCTCCTATGGGATCCTCCAACCAGAACTATTCTCCTTAACCCTTCACTGTTTGTTGACCCTTGCTCAAGCTAGCGTCAATCCGTCATTCCCAAAACCTACACACAATGGATCCCTTACTCTAGCTCCCCAAGGAGCTTCTGCGATCGCTGGCCCATTCTCCCAGCAACGCTATGCCCAACTGGCGCAGATCTCCCCAGTGGGTGTTTTTTGGCTGAGTTCGACGGGCACCTATGAAGCAACCAACGATCGCTACGGTCAAATTACAGGATGCTTATTGTCTGAGATTCTCCATACGGACTGGCTCACCACCGTGTACGAAGAGGATCGGGGACAGGTCGCAACGCTATGGCAATATGCAGTCAGTACCTGTAGTGAATTTGTTGCCGAATATCGATTTCAGCATCCCGATGGTGTGCTGCGCTGGGTCTATGGGCAGATTTTCCCGTTGGATCAGCCTAATCAGCCGGCAGGCTACGTGGGTACTATCACGGATATCACCGATCGCAAACAGGCCGAAGCCGGGATTGCGATCAACGAAACCGCTTTCCTCAGTCGTCCGAACGATCCCAACAGAATTTTCCTAGCCCATACGATCGCTGGACAGATCACTTACTGTTCCCCTCAGTTTTACACCCTGATTGGAGCCACGCCAGGGAATGTAAGCGATCACCGCCTCAGTCAGTTCATCCATCCAGAGGATTGGCAAGACTATATACATTTACAGCAGTCTGAGCTATTGACACTGGCCTATGAGCCGATCGGACTTGAATTACGGTGGCGGCAACCCACCGGCCATTGGGGGCGATTCAGCGCTCAAGTTTCACCCATTCGCAACAGTTCTGGCAAGGTTTTGGGGTTTCAGATGGTTGCCCACCCCATGAGTCAATGCCCAAGCATCACCGATAAACGGAACCAATTTGAAGTGGCCCTCCGGAACTTAGTAGAAGGCACAGCTTCTGCCACGGGCGATCGATTTTTGCGAATTCTTGTCCATCAAATCACCCAAGTGTTGGGGGTTCGTCAGGCGGCGATCGGCACCCTTGAGGGTGACTGGGTGTCTACCTTGGTAGTATGGTCCGATCATCAAATTTCTCCCAATCTTCGCTATCCCGTTGCCGGAACACCCTGTGCGCAGGTTTTTCGCCACGGTGTTTACCATTGCGCGGAGAATGTCCAATCGCTCTTTCCCCAGGACAAAAATTTAGTTGCCCTAGAAGCCGAAAGCTATTTAGGCGTAGCCATGCAGGATGGAGAAGGAACCACCTTCGGGCATTTATTTATTATTGATAATTTGCCCATGCCCGATCGGGAGCATTTTGAAAGAATTTTGAAAATTTTGGCCGCTCGGGCTGCCTCTGAACTGGAACGCCAGCGGGTGACTTCTGCGCTCCATGAACTGAATGCCAAATTAGAACAGCGGGTGCAGCAACGCACCCATGAATTGACGCTGACCAATGAAAAGTTAATTGCAGAAATTCAGCAGCACCAACGCACAGAAGCCCAACTCAATCTGCAAATTGAGCGATTAAATTGGCTCTACCACTTAGTCCTAGATCTCAATCAGGCGGAAACCTTAGAAGAGATTTATACGATCGCCCTCAATGGCATTTGTCAAACGTTGCAGGTCTTTTCTGCCGCAATTTTAATTCCCGACGATCGGGGTATTCCCCGCTATCAAGCATCAGTCGGACTTAGTCAAAACTATCAAACAGCCGTAGAAAATCATTTTGAAAGCTCACAAACCGGATTGAATGATCAAGTCGTCATCCTGTCTGATTTTAGTGATGCAGCTGGCATTCCCTTTTTAACGCATTTACGCGCCGTAGAGGCAATTCAGGCTGCTGCTTCCTTCCCACTGTGCTATCAAAATCAGAACCTAGGGAAAGTGATTGTCTATTATGATGCACCCCATGTGTTTTCCGAAGAGGAAATTAAGCTAGCAAAAACTGTTACGACCTACATTGCGATTGCGATGACCCGTAAGCAGGGTGAAAATGCATTGCAAGCCTCCAAGGAGCAGCTCCAAGCTGTTCTCAATGCAGTCCCTGAGACAATTTCCTGGGTGGATGTGAATCAAACCTATTTAGGTGTAAATCGCAAAGTTGCTGAACAGTTCCAACTCCAACCAGAGGACTTTACAGGACGTCCAGTTGGATTTAGGCAGGAAGAAAGTCAATTTGTTCAATTCGTGAGAGATTTCTTCGCATCGAAGCAGCAATCTGCTAGCCGAGAAATTACCTATGCAGTTGATTCAGAATCCTTTACCTATTTAACGATCGCGCAAAAATACAATCGAGAACAAAATGCGGTCTTTATTCAGATCGATATCAGCGAGCGGAAACGGGCCGAGGATAAACTGCAAATCATTAATGATTGTCTTGCTGATGCCAACCTGGAATTAGCCCGAGTGACTCGCCTTAAGGACGAATTTTTGGCCAATATGAGCCATGAATTGCGAACGCCCCTTAATGCCATTCTTGGGCTGTCGGAAGGGTTGTTAGATCAGGTTTATGGGGATCTCAATGCAAAACAGTTAAAGTCGATCGGCACGATCGAACGGAGTGGTCGGCATCTGCTCGAACTGATTAATGACATTCTAGATCTAGCAAAAATTGAGTCTGGCAAACTTGAATTACACATGGCAATGGTTGATATTCGCCATTTGTGTGAGTCTAGTTTGAGTTTTATTCGGCAACTCGCTACTAAAAAATCTCTGAACATCCATTTACAGGTTCCTGACGAGGGCATCTATATTCAAGTGGATGATCTGCGCATGCGTCAATCTCTGATTAACTTGTTGAGTAATGCGGTGAAGTTCACACCGGAGCAAGGTCAGATTTCATTGATTGTGGAGTTGGATGAAACGAATCAAAAAATCTATTTCCATGTCATTGACACCGGAATTGGTATTGCAGAAGAAAATCTCAGCAAACTCTTTCAATCCTTTGTCCAAATTGATAGCAGTCTCAATCGTCAATATGAAGGTACCGGTTTAGGACTAGCATTGGTCAAACGGATTGTACAGTTACATAATGGGACGATCGACGTAACAAGTGAGATTGGTAAAGGAAGCCAGTTCACGATTAGGCTACCCTGGCAACTCAAAACCAAGCCTTGGCTCAAGCCCCAATCCCCCACCCTAATTGAAACCCCGGTTTATGAACCGGATGAACAGTTGAAGCCAAACCTGCCAGCTCCCTTAATTTTGCTGGCTGAAGATAACGAAGCCAATCGGGAAATGCTCTCGGATTATTTAATTGAACAAGGCTATCGATTAAAAATGGCTAAAGACGGTGCAGAAGCCATTTACATGAGTCAAACGCTAAAACCCCAACTCATTATTATGGATATTCAAATGCCGGGGACAGATGGCTTGATGGCAATTCAGAGTATCCGATCTCACCAAGAGACCCAAACCATTCCCATCATTGCTCTAACTGCGCTTGTCATGCAGGGCGATCGGGAGCGATGTTTAGCCACCGGAGCCAATCAATATATGACAAAACCAGTATCGTTAAAACAGTTAACTCTTACCATCCATGAGTTACTGAAACTACCTCCCCTCGCTTGTGCAGTTAGTACCCCATAGAACACTAAAACTTGATCGTAACAATACGGTAACCATTATATGAAAGCCACTGCTCCTTATCTATTAGTGATTGACGATGAGCCAGACAACTTCGATGTTGTTGAAATTCTTTTGTTTAAAGAGGGCTACCACCTGGAATATATGAATAGTGGCCCCGCTGCCTTAGCCTTCCTAGAAAATCACGTTCCCGATGTGATTCTTCTCGATGTCATGATGCCCGAGATGGATGGATTGGAAGTATGCCGTCGGCTCAAAGCGAGTCCCCAATGGCAACATATTCCCGTAATTATGGTGACTGCACTGAACTCAAAGCAGGATCTCGCCAGTTGCTTAGAAGCAGGAGCAGATGATTTTGTCGGCAAGCCGGTCAATGGGATCGAATTGCGGGCTAGGGTACGATCGATGTTGCGAATTAAGCAGCAATATGACGAGTTACAGCATTTATTGGCCTTAAAAGAAGATTCCTTACAACTGCGGGAAGACATGTCCAACATGATTGTGCACGACTTGCGTAATCCTCTGTCAACGATCGTCTTAGCATGCGACATTTTGGAAATGGCAGGTGTACAAGACAAACAGGCCAAGAAAGTCGAACAGATTCGTGGGGCAACCCGTCAATTGGAATGTCTCGTGGATAGTTTATTATTAATGGCCAAACTAGAATCGGGACGACTCGTTCTCAATCCTAGCGACCTTGATGTAGAACATCTCTGCCAGCAAGTCGCCTCAGAATTCGAAGAAATTGCCACCCAAAAAGGAGTCAAAGTAATTATCAATCATCCACCCCACAAAAAACTAGTCTGCCTTGATCCGCTGTTAATTCAACGAGTTTTAGATAATTTAGTATCTAATGCAATCAAGTTTTCTCCCTACGATAGTCAAGTTACGATCGACGTTAATTATCCCGAGGAAGTCCAAGTTCAAATTCACGTTAAAGACACCGGTCGGGGAGTGAGTGAAGAGTTAAAGGAACGTCTATTTCAAAAATATGAAGTCGGCGAAGGGTTCCAAGGCGTGAAGCAAACAGGTTTGGGGTTAGCCTTTTGCAAAATGGCGATCGAAGCCCATGGAGGACGGATTTCCTTGGATGCCAACGAGCCTAAGGGCTCCATCTTTACGGTTGCTATTTAGCATTACCGTTCCGCGTTCCCCTTCAGCACTGCCGTTTAGTTAGGATGAAATTAGGATGAAGTAATTTCTCGGGTTTGTAAAGGGTTCATCTAGTTTTCCACCTTTGACAGTCACACTAACAGCATAGGATTCAAGTCACGCCCATGCTGTTACAAAAAAACTTCTATCAAGCAGGTTTAGTTGCAATTGTTGCGATCGCTACAATCCTTACAGGCGGAGTTGTTTTTGCATTGAAGGTGCCCAGTGAAGCCAGTGACTCGCAAGGCTGTGGGAACAGTCAAGTGTTTCGTGTCAGTGATCAACAGTGTTACTCACTTCAGGGAGAGTAGTTTCTATCAATAAAATATAGGAATTTACTAGTTTCTGAAATGAATATGGTGCCCATAATGTAGTTACAATTCGTGTTGATAAATAGTATGAGAATTCTAATTATTGAAGATAATCAAGATCTGGCCACACAATTTGTGGATGCCCTATCTGAACAGCACTATCTCATCGATACCGCCCAGGATGGCTTGATAGGGTGGGAAATGCTACAAGCTGTGGAATATGACTTGATTATCCTTGATGTCATGCTACCTCGACTGGATGGAATTACATTGTGTCGTAAGTTGCGCGAAGAGGGTCAGTTAATTCCCGTGCTCATGCTCACAGCTCGCGGCACGAGCCACGATCAGATTATTGGCTTGGACTCTGGGGCTGATGATTACTTAGTCAAACCCGTGCGGCTCGCAGAATTAAATGCCCGCGTTCGTGCCTTATTACGCCGTGGACAGCAGCTTCCCATGTCGTCTGTCCTAGAAATCGGTAAATTACGTCTCGACCCCTGTGCCTGTGAGGTTTCCTATGAGGGTAAACCTTTGGCCATGCGTCCTAAAGAATTAGCGTTATTAGAATTATTTCTCCGTCATCCTCAGCGGTTGTTTAGTCGAGGGGCAATAATTAATCAACTCTGGTCATTTGAGCATGAACTGCCTGAAGAAAATACTGTGAAATCTCACATTAAGGGATTACGCCAAAAATTGAAAACCGTTGGGATGGAAGATCTCATCGAAACTGTGTACGGTCTGGGGTATCGATTGAACACAGCCTTTGCTACGATCGCACCTCAGGACTCTTCTCTTCCATTAGAGCCAGCAACACCTGTAGCAGAATCCGAAGTCATTCCTGAAGCCATCAGTTTATTGATTGTAGAAGAACAACGGGCGATCGCCGAACAAATTGCGCAACAGGTGGAATTGCAAGGTTGGAAACCCTACATCACAGCCAACCCAACGGAAGCAAAACCTGTTTTGGACTGGTTAGCACCCAAGGCAGTCGTCATTAGTACCAATTTCTTAAATTCCGGTGAGGAAACGCTGCCCTTTGTCTTTCACTTGTTAGAACACCACAAAGACCTAGCTATTTTTATTTACAACAATCAAACCATTCTCGACCGTTGGCAGTTAATGGCCTGTACACCCATGTTGCCAGAAGGGGAATGCCTAAAAGCCCTGACCCAGGGCTTAATAGCTCAATCCTAAATAGGAATGAGTTCATGACTGGCTGGACTCTAGTTGCATCAACCGTTTCCCAATCAATCCAATCAATCCAATCAATCCTGATCGATTGGGAAATAGACTCTGAGTCATCACGCTTAATCTTGCTCCATGGCAACTTGTCTACAGCAAGACTCACCCAATGCTGAAAATTGTCCTTCCAAGGACGGAGTTAACTGACTTGACTGGGTTAGCTTACTTCACTTGGGTGGAATCTACATCCACAGTTGTTTGCTGATCGTCGGTCACAGCTTCTTCTGTACTCAAACGTCGATCGCGGAATTCCTGGAGCGCTGCCGTCAATTCAGTCACCAATAACGTAATCAATAATCCATCATCAATCCAACCCACGATCGGAAACAGATCCGTCCATAAATTCGGGGGACTGATTAAATACGCGATCGATGCCACCACAATCAACCAGCGGTATTTAGAATTACGAACGAGTTGGCGATAAACATCAGCTAACACTTGGGTCGGAAGTTTCATAATTAAGAGTCAGAGATAGGATTTGGCATACTTTTGACCGATATACCCTGGATGATCGTGATGATCGGCATATTTGAACGGATCAATAGATTGCAAATGAATGCTTCAAAGCTAGTCTAAAACCCCATTCTGTGGCTATCTATCTACTATTAACAGCCCCAAAAGGAGGATTGCCCTCCATAGTGTCAGATTTTTGTCAAAACGGACGATAACCTTGGTTTTGGATCAACCTTGGCTCTAGATTACAAATGCCTTTCTTAATGTCTGCCATGATTGTTGAGGAACTCGCCAAGCTTATCAATGAGTGGCTAGGAGACTACGAAATGGTTTGCGCTGCTGGTTGCGCTGCTGGTTTGTGGGTTGATGTGCACCTTCACGCTTCACAGATCCTGCCAGATATTTTTCAGACTTCTACAACGACGACTTCACCAACGCTCCACCAACGCTCCATTAATACCCCATCAATGACCTATCGATCCTCTCCATTGTTTCAGCCAATGTATGCCGTTATAGATTTCGATATATATCACAAAGTGTCACTTTTGTTCAAGATGACACATTTTTTCATAAAAACCATGGATATAGTAGAAATTAACTGGATCCTTGATTTTTAATGGTGAGAAAAGCACTATGGGACTCACAAAGCAGGTAGAAATTCGCACGCTAGATTCAATAAAAGGCGGAATGGCTGAGTTTTATACCCCTCAGTCTAGTCATGAAACGATGTTAGTGAGTGTGGCAGCAGGCGCGATCGACGATTTGTTTGTCCATCGCTCTCAAACCGATCAACTTTTAGTAGTACGGGGCAGTTTTGTTCTCGTGGTTCTACAAAATCGTCGCTATCAATACATTCCCCTCAGCGAAACCCACCCAGTTGTTGTCACTATTCCCCCAGGTGTGCCCCATGGCGCAATTAATCCAAGCCAGGAACCTTGCGTCTTAGTCAATGCAGTGTTACGTCATAGTGCTCCCTACGATCGAGACTATGTCCCTCTACGACGCCCCTTTCCCTACGACTTAAACGTAGCCCATCGCCAGCTAGAAGACCTACGATGCAGAAAAATTGCCTAGGATACAGCAAACAACAAGGCATCCAGTGTAGGATCGAATAGATTGAGGGTCTAACGGATTGACGATCTAATGAATCGAGCCTAATCCATTATTGATCGATTCAATTTGTCACCAATCCATGGATGGGTGAGGAAGATCTAGGAAGCGCTCACTATGTAAATTTAGATTTCTCTAGGCAAACTTGTCACAGAGTTACGCTAAATTGCGACACAAACTGTGAATTCTCCCCTACTAGGTTCTCTGAAAGGTTTATCCTGGGATTAGGCTTTATCTACGCCATCCCATGCCTTTGACAATTTTAGTTGCAGAAGACGACCCTGGGACAAGGCTCTCGGTAAGCGATTACTTAGAGTCACAGGGCTATATTGTGTTCAGTGCGGACAATGGCAAGGATGCGCTCACCCTTGCCCAAGCCCATCATCCCCACCTAATGATTACCGACATCGCCATGCCTCAGATGGATGGCTATGAACTCGTTCGCCAAGTACGTCGATCGCTGGATATGCGCCTGCTACCGATTATCTTTTTAACTGGCAAAGCAGATGTCCCCCATCGCGTGTTGGGCTATCAACTAGGATGTGATGTCTACTTGCAAAAGCCCTTTGAATTTACCGAGCTCAGTGCAATTATTCGCAATTTGCTCGATCGGACGCAGATTTTGATGGATTGGAAACTGAGCCAAGAGTCTGGCAGCTTAGGACGTAATCCCAATCGGGATCCCTCTCAGCAACAGACGTTTACATCAATGAACAGTAATGGTTCCACCCAAAACTTTTCGCTCAACCTATCAAACCACCTAGAATTCAGCCAACGGGAACAGGAAGTCCTAAAATTACTGAGCAAAGGCTTATCCAATATTCAAATTGGTGAACGCCTACACCTGAGTCCCCGCACGATCGAGAAACATGTCAGCAGTCTTCTCCGTAAAACGAGTACAGGTAACCGGGCCGAACTAGTTCGCTATGCAGTAGAACACCATTTGGTCATCTAGCAATTGATCCTCTAGCAATCGATGAGATGATCGATTGGTCATTTAACCGTTTTGCTATCTAACGTGAGTTTTGATATTTAGCACGAGTTCTCTTTAAGGCAGTTGGATTTTGCCAGTTTCTCTCAAATGATCTAGTAAACCAGAGCAAGCATCCATCAGCAAATCAATCACAAAGTTAAATCCTGCTTCTCCGCCGTAATAGGGATCGGGAACTTCTTTGAGGTCATGCTTTGTACAAAATTCGCACATTAAGCGTAATTTATCCCGGTACTGACTTTGACGATCTAAGTAATAGAGATTTTCGTAGTTATCCTGATCCATCGCTAAAATCAGGTCAAATTCATCAAAATCATAGGGTTGGAACTGCCTTGCCCGCCCCTTAAGTTCAATACCAAGTTGCCGTTGCGCCGCTAAATTCATCCGCCGATCGGGGGGGCTGCCAATGTGATAACTGGAAGTTCCTGCGGAATCGCATTCAATAAAATCGCCTAATCCCTGCTGTTCAATCAGGTAATTCATAATATTTTCAGCAGAGGGCGATCGGCAAATATTGCCTAAACAAACAAACAACAAGCGATAGGAAGCAGCCATGGGTACAACGATTCCCCCTCAGTGAAGCAACTGCGCTCAGACAAATTTCGTTCAGATAAATAACAAGCTACAAACAACTCAGCTTAAAGCAACTCAGCCAAACTTAGCTGTTATCAATTAGCGTACTACCGCAATCATGCTATCAATCGATCTATGCCATCACATAGTAAAGACGTGCCCCAGACACGTCTTTATGCAGCCTATGCAGCAAAGTTATACAGTGTGATAACGGACTATGCATCATCACGCCATGATCAAGCCAGGGTGATCAAGCCAGCGCAATCAACCGAACCCTGGCAAATTCAAGCCCCCGGTTAATTCTTCCATCCGTTCGCGCATGGTTGCAGTAGATTTTTCATAGGCATCCTTCATCGCTGCCATCACAAGATCCGAAAGCATATCAGCCCCTTCGTTCATTGCTTCTGGCGAAATCTCAACGCGGCGTGGCTCTTGGTTCCCACTCATGTAAACCTTGACCAGCCCACCCTGAGCAATGCCTTCGATTTCCATTTGCTCCAAGTCTTCTTGAAGCTGTTTTGCACCTTCTTGAACTTGCTGAGCCTTTTTAATTGCTTCAGTCAGTTCCTTCATCTTACCGAGACCGAAGCCAAATCCCTGTCCTTGTGCCATAAATTCTCACGCAGGTACGAGTTGAGCAGCCTCCATTATGCCACCGATCGGAAATTGTGCAGGAGGAACTCAAGACTATTCGCAATCTCAAATAGATCTATATCAGCAGAACTCTCCCTCTAGAACGCAAGCAATTCCCTTGAGTAGCTAGAGGAAAAATTAGCTGCAAGAAAAGTGAGTTAAAGAGGAAGCACTATTCTCCCTTAAGCGGCTTGGAACTCACCCAAAATCCGAACTTCTGGTTCCAACCGTAATGACCACTGCTGTTCAACACGACGCTGCACATGGTGAATTAACCGGAAGATATCTGTTGCTGTAGCCTCTCCGCAGTTGAGGATAAAGTTGGCATGGCGTTCAGCGACCTTAGCACCCCCAATTTGATAGCCTTTCAGCCCTGCCTGCTCAATCAGCCAGCCAGCTTTATAGGCTTCGGGGTTACGAAACACACTGCCACAACTGGGTCGATCGTAGGGCTGGGTACTGTGGCGTTGGTTGAGATGATAGTCTGTGTCTCTCCGCACGTCCACTGGATTAAATCCAGGTTGCATTTGGAACGTCGCTTGGGTTACTAGCCGTCCTCCCCCTTGCAAGTTCGAAGTCCGATAGCGATAGGCCAATTGATCTGCCTTCAGGACTTCACAACTCCCATCCATGTTCAACACTTGGACTTCTACCAAAATGTCAGAAATGCAACCCCCATGCGCTCCTGCATTCATCACGACAGAACCTCCGATCGTGCCCGGAATGCCCACAGCCCATTCTAATCCCCGCCAGCCCCGTTTTGCGACCCGTTGCGCCAGAAGAGGCAACATTGTTCCAGCTCCGACAGTCAGCAACCCATTCTCTTCGTCAAAGATCACTTGCTTCAGGTGTCGTGTACCTACCACAAGCCCCGGCAAACCCCGATCGCTAATCAATAGGTTTGACCCCGCACCCAGCAAGGTGATTGGGATATTCCGATCAAGTGCCCAAGCAAGGCTCAGTTGCAACTCCTGCACCGAATGGGGAGCAACATACCACTCAGCAGGGCCACCCACTTGAAAAGAAGTCAAAGTTGAAAGTAGAACATTAGACTTAATCAAACAGTCTGTACCAGGGAAACTCACGGTCTTGTCAAGCAGAATTGAACTGAGAGAAGGTGAATAACGGAGACTAGCAGGTGCTCCCAGCTCATCAACCGTGGGCAGGGGGTTCCGAGAAAGCGTCATAGTATTACCGTTGCTGACATCCTAGTAGGAAAACGAATGAGCGGCTGTCCAAGTGTGTGATGAACTAAAGTGCTGGACAAATCCCTTGGAAAAATCCCTAGAGTCGCCATCCCAACGTCGAGTAAAAATATTCCCTCACGTCAGGTGGAAAATCACATCCATCAAGTATGCGAACTGGTTTCGGCTTGTTCCCGTTGATAGGCGAGCGCCCCAGGAATAGTCTGATTGAGGTTTCCAGCACCCAGAAAGACGACTAAATCTCCAGGACGGAGGTGATGATTTAGAAATTCGCTGATTTGCGGGAGAGAAGGCTGGTAGTGCACGGCTGCGGCATGGTTTTCAGCGATTCGATCCGCCAATTGTTCCCCTGTGATATTACCGGGATTGGCTTCACCCGCACTGTAAACGTCGCTAATGATGACTACATCTGCATCCACAAAGGATTGGGAAAATTCCGGTAAAAAGGCCAGCATGCGGCTATAGCGATGGGGTTGAAAAACCGCCACTAACCGACGAAACGGGCCTTGCTCACTCACTTGAAGTCGGGCTGCAGATAGCGTGACTTGAATTTCACTAGGATGGTGGGCGTAGTCGTCAATAAACCGGATTTGATTGGCTTCCCCGCACCATTCAAACCGACGACGGGCTCCTTCAAAGGTCGATAGCGCCGTTGCGATCGCCGCAAAGTCCAAACCCAACAAACGCCCCACTGCCAAAGCAGCTAGGGCATTGCTTAAGTTATGGGTTCCAAGAATCTTTAACTGGATCTCACCGAGGTGCTTCCCGTGTTCGTAGACCTGGGCGATGGTTCCAGTGGCGTGGTACACCACATTTTGAACAGTATAGGTCGCCCCCTTTTGCGGATCCAGACTATAGGTTATTGCTGGTTGGATGCGATTGTAGACCGTCGGACAATCGATCGACCCCACGATCGTTTCACAGTGACTCGCAAAGGTTTCGAAGGTATCAATCACTTGCTCTAAGTCGCTGTAGTGATCGGGGTGATCTAATTCAATATTAGTGATGATGCCGATGCGCGCGTTAAACTTGACTAAGGAGCCGTCAGATTCATCGGCTTCAGCAACGAGGTACTCACCTTGCCCTGCCCTTGCATTGCCATCCCACGCTAGCACTTCTCCACCAACGACGATCGTTGGATCCAGTCCTGTTTTAAGGAGAAGGTAGCCCAGCAAGCTACTGGTGGTCGTTTTACCATGGGTTCCAGCAACGGCGATCCCCTGATATTGTTGCATCAAGCCTGCTAAGACATCAGAGCGATGGAGAATTGGACATCCCAGGGCCCGTGCTGCTTGATACTCTGGATTTTCAGGGTGGATCGCGGTCGAACAAACGACCTGGGGTAAGAGATTGGGGGAAATAACCCCCGCTACAGGGTCATCTGTATTTCCAGCAGTCACTCCAATGGCAGCAGGTTGACGCGATCGGAAAAATTCCAGATTTGCGGCACTTTGTTCTAAAAAAATATGAGCCCCTTCTGCCCGGAGACGCTCCGTAATATGGGTCAACCGAAGGTCAGATCCGGAAACTGGCAGCTTGCGGTGGACAAGAACGTGGGCAATTGCCGACATTCCAATTCCGCCAATTCCGATGAAATGAAACGGTCTTCCGCTGAAATCGATCGAATTCAGCATTTTAGCTCCTCACACCGAACACCACACCGAATAACACGCGCTATCATAGCAAGAATTGCTTTTTCGGAACATACAATCTCCATACACCTTAGACAGAGATTTATTGAATCCAATTTGCGTAATTTCGCTTAGCAATTTCGCTAGATAGTCCGTTAAATCTTTGAAGACTTGACAAGGAATTTTAAGCGGTCTTTCTGATTTGAGCAAAGTATTTATTGATACGCTCAATCCCAAGAACCCAATCTTTAGAATTTCTTCTTGAGAATTTAAATCTCTCTGAATGATTGAGAAACGTCCGGACAAAAGATTAAGCGCATTAATTACCTTTCCCTAGGGCACATCCCACATTTGCCCCCTCACCCTAAACTCCTCTCCCAGAGCGGGAGAAGTCTGCTACCCTTTCTGCTGTACTCCATCCCCGATACTAGCCGCATCAAAATTGCGATCTCACCGCTACCTAACCCATCACAATCCATTGCAGCTCAATCTTCAACCTAGCCCGATCCAAGTCCCTCATCACCGCAACTCATCACAGTCTCAAGGCGTTTATATCGGAGATCTCATTAGATATATTTGAGTCCATCCCATAGACTTCATAAACTGGCAGATCATCAGTAAATTGTCGATGTCCGTTGCAACGTTCAGTGTGACGTAGATGCTGTCAAATGCTGTCAAAAGTGGCATTGTAAAAGTGGCATTGTATTAGTATTAAAGCGATCGCAACTTAGGCATATAGCAACGTTAGTAGTGCCCTAGATCCAGAGTTACCATCTGTTGGATTCTCATCATTCCTCAGATTTAAAGAAGTTTGAAAGACTCACACCCTAGACTTAAAGATCCCCTAGCAAGATCCCACCAAACTTTCGAGCCCCTCTAAAAAATAAGTATTCCTAATCCTTTAATAGTCAATCATAGTGACTATTAATTACTTAAAATTCAGCTTCCTGATTATTTTTCAACTTTCCCAGGATGGCCTAAGCACCTCTATTCAAGGACTTGAGCGAAAAGTTACCCATGATTTAAGCCCTTAGGAAATCCCTAAGACTCGCTAAGAATCGGTCAGCCTTTTAGGATATGATTGATTCCGTCAATAGGTATTTACTAACAGAGGGCAAGACGCTGTGATTAGAGTCGCGATCAACGGCTTTGGACGCATTGGACGTAACTTTTTACGGTGCTGGGCAGGTCGGCAAAGTAGCAACTTTCAAATCGTGGGTCTAAACGATACCTCCGATCCCCGGACGAATGCCCACTTGATTAAATATGACTCCATGTTGGGTCGGTTCAAGGGTGAAGTCAGCGCAGATGACAGCACCATCACCGTAAATGGCAACGTTATTAAGTGCTACTCCGATCGCAACCCTGAAAACTTGCCCTGGAAGGATTGGGAAGTGGATTTGGTGATCGAGTCCACTGGGGTGTTCACCAGCAAAGAAGGTGCTTTGAAGCACGTTAAAGCAGGTGCCAAAAAAGTACTGATTACCGCTCCTGGTAAGAACGATGATGGCACCTTTGTGGTTGGCGTCAACGAAGGTGATTACGACCACGATCGTTGCCAAGTCATCAGTAACGCGAGCTGCACCACTAACTGCTTGGCTCCGATCGTCAAAGTGCTGCATGAGAACTTCGGGATCATCAAAGGCACCATGACGACGACCCACAGCTACACTGGGGATCAACGGATCCTAGATGCTAGCCACCGGGATTTGCGTCGGGCACGGGCTGCTGCGATCAACATCGTTCCCACTTCAACCGGGGCCGCCAAGGCAGTAGCTTTGGTCTATCCGGCAATGGCAGGTAAGCTGAACGGGATTGCACTGCGGGTTCCTACCCCCAACGTATCCGTGGTTGACTTAGTGGCTCAAATTGAAAAGAGCACGATCGCGGAAGAGGTCAATAGTGTTCTGAAAGCAGCTTCTGAAGGCGCAATGAAGGGCATCATCAAGTACTGCGACGAGCCTCTGGTCTCTTCTGACCACGCTGGAACCGATGAGTCTTCGATCGTTGACTCTGCATTGACCCTCGTAATGGGTGGCGACATGATTAAAGTCGTTGCTTGGTATGACAACGAGTGGGGTTACAGCCAACGGGTGGTGGATCTAGCAGAAGTCGTTGCCACCAAGTGGAAGTAGATTTCTACCCAGTGGAAGTAGGTTGATCAGTCAACGCTCAGACATAGCAAAATTCTGATCGATCGTTTTTAGTTGAAACAGGGTTCTTTGTTAGATAACTGTAAATAGCTGCAAGTAAAGGTGGATTCTTAGGGAATTCACCTTTGTTGTTTATGGTTTGTTGTTTATGGTTCATTTGAAATGTTGAAATCCTGCCACCGAACCCATCGATCGCATTGTTCCTGCAACCTCCACAACAAGTTGGGTTGGATCTGCGATGACTTGACCAATCACTTGTGCTGTAGAGGAAGCACAGTCAAGCAGTTGGGTCACATTCTCAGGTGAAAGACACAGGACTAATTCAAAATCCTCTCCACCATAAAGCGCCCAGTCAATAGATTGGGGATGGTCTTGCAGTGCAGGATAAATGGGAAGGGAATCAATTCGAGCCCCCACTCCACTGGCCCGACAAATTTGAACGATCGCATCAGCTAGCCCATCACTGGAATCCATCCCCGCCACTCGATCGCGCTGGGCGGCTTGCTGGCCAATGGCTAATTGCGGAATAGGGTATTGATGGGCTCGGATCAAGGTTCGTCGATCGGTCTCAGAAAGTTCGCGCCAATCTGAAGCTGGGGAACCAGTCCCTTGGATATTGGTACTCAGCAATAATTCCAATCCAGCACGGGATAAGCCATGGTACCCCGTTATCACGATCGCATCTCCGGGTTGTGCCTGATCTCGACGGATGGCATGGACTTGATCTAATTCACCAAATGCGGTGATCGAGATGGTTCGCACGGACGATCGCACCAAATCACCGCCAATAATCTCTCCCCCAAAGGTTCGCAAGCAGTCTGCCATCCCTTGGTAGAGCGCTTCTACCCAAGCAACAGAGGTCTGTGGTGGTAATCCAAGACCCACCGTAAGCCCGATTGGTCTTGCCCCCATGGCTGCCAAATCCGAAAGATTTGCGGCCACAGCTCGCCACCCGACACTATGGGGCGGCGTGGTGCAATCACTAAAGTGCACCCCATCCACTAACACATCTGTTGTAATCACTAGGGAATCCCGATCGGGTCGGGGAATCACCGCTGCATCATCCCCAATAACTCCGATCGGACAGAATTGCTGAATCATGAGCAGTAATCCCTGTTCTCCAAGGTCACTGACCAATTTTTCCCCAGATCTTTTATCCATCGCGGTGGCAGCAAAACTCATGGTCACACGGCTCGTTACGATTAGGGATTTGCAAAGAAATAATATCCCCTCTTCATTCCCCTACCCTCCTACCCTTTTACGCTCCTACCCCTACCCAATTGGGATTTTATTGATGCGCTGTTCCCTTACCCATCAAAAAGCTGGATAAGATTGACTTATCCAGCCTAGCTTAAAAAATAACGAATCAAAATCTTAGTGGTTTTCTAAGCTTTGGGTTGCACCAAATTTTCTGCACCGCTGACGACCTTGGCAGAGAGGATTTTATCGGTGCCTGCCTTCAATGTCCGCAGAATATCATTGCCTTCAACCACATAGCCAAAAATGGCATAGCGACCATCCAATAAGTTAATCCCCGCTGGCGTGAGTTCGGGCTCAAATAGGAAGAAGAAGAACTGGGAAGAGCCACCGTTAGGATCTTCATCCGATCGAGCCAGTGCCATCGCGCCATAGGCCGAAAAGGGTAACACCGGCTGATCCAAGGGGCGACCTGCGTCTTCTAAGGTAATTCCATAGGTCGGTTCCTTATCGCCCTTAGCAAGAACTTCTAGGGGAATGGCACGATATTGCTTGGTTTTGGGATCAACAAACCCAACTTCTGGGCCTTCGGGATCCCCAACCTGCAGGATATAGAAATCCTCCGATCGGGTAAACGGCAGGTTGTTATAGAACCCGCGCTGCACCAGATCCACAAAATTTCCCGCCGTCACGGGTGCACTGTAGCCATCAACAACCGCCGTTACATCCCCTTGGGTCGTTTTAATTACAACCGTTGCCCGTCCCTTCAACTGAGGCAGATGACTATAGTCTTCAGGCACCTCAAAGGGATAGCTCTGCACCATCAACTCTTCTAGACGGCCAATTTTATCGAGCAAACTCGCGCGTTGATCCAATGTCGCCTGCCGATCCTTGGCCTCTAGCCCGGTTTGCATTTGACCAATCTCCGCCTGAATTTCCCCTAGCAACGCTTCGGCTTGGGGCTTACGATCGTCGGGTACTGAACTGAGCAAGACCGCCTGTTTATTCGCCACTACGCGCTCTGCTCGGTTCAGATCTGCGACTACAGCCCCCCAACGTCGATTAGCTCGCAATTGCTGGGAAACATCCTCGATCGCTGCTTGCAGCTTCCGCACCTCGGGACTTTCAATGGGAAGTGCATAACGCAGCAATGCTTTTGGATCCGTAATCGCATTCCCTTGGGGCAGTGCTTGGACGCTGGATAACCAACAACTCCAGGCTAAGCAAGCCAGTGCCAGAACCACAGTCTGACGCTTAAAACGATTCCAAAAAGACATAATTAGCTCATCGATCGCGCGATTTCAATCCTTGTGTTGATTGTGCCACAGTGGGGATTCCTCAAACCGAGCAAATTGAACCCTGATCGAGGAATGAAGAGCGATCGCGACTGCTCGTTTTGTTGATTTTCACTGCATTCCCAGTCTTCAAGTCCATTTCTTCCTAGAAAATCCCTGCATAAGAAAAGTCACATACAGAACGTCACGCGCAACGGTACAATAAGTTGCCGAATGTTTTGCTGAATGTATTTAGTTACCCATGATCTCCAGTAATGATTTTCGCCCCGGTGTCAGCATTGAGCTTGATGGTGCGGTCTGGCGCGTCGTTGAGTTTCTCCATGTCAAACCTGGCAAAGGTGCCGCTTTTGTTCGAACTAAGCTGAAAAACGTTCAAACCGGGGGTGTGGTTGAACGAACTTTCCGCGCTGGAGAAACGGTACCACAGGCCACACTGGAAAAAAGTACCATGCAGCATACCTATAAGGACGGCGATGAATACGTCTTTATGGATATGGAGACCTACGACGAAGGTCGCTTGACCGCAGCACAAATCGGCGATCGGGTGAAGTATCTCAAAGAAGGCATGGAAGTGGATGTCGTCAAATGGGGCGACAAAGTCATGGAAGTAGAACTGCCTAACTCCGTTGTTCTAGAAGTGATTGAAGCAGACCCCGGCGTCAAAGGCGATACGGCAACGGGTGGAACGAAACCCGCCAAGGTCGAAACAGGAGCGACGGTGATGGTGCCGTTGTTTATCTCCGTGGGCGAAAAGATTCGGGTTGATACCCGTGATGATAAGTATCTAGGTCGTGAGAACTAGTAGGTCATCGCATCATTATCATCACAATTGAGGACGGATAGTTTCCCGATCGGGAGCTATTGGGATGTTTATTTGAGGGAGCAAGATTAAGCCGTGGCACTGAACTTCAACGACCTTCGTGATTTACTCCTAGCCTTAAATCAAACGGACATCGCGGAGTTGACGTTAAAGAGTGAGGAGTTTGAACTCACTGTGCGGCGGGGCACAGCAGCCGAAGCCATGCCTGTAGCACGGGTTGAGGTTCCCGTTTTACATCAACCTGTGATCGCTGTTGATACGGCCATGCCCGCTGCTGTTGCTCCCCCAGTCACCCCTGCGGCTCCGCCCCACACCGCAGACCAACGGTGGATCGAGATTAAGTCGCCAATGGTTGGAACCTTCTACCGTGCCCCTGGCCCCGATGAACATCCCTTTGTCGAAATCGGCGATCGGATACGCTCCGGCCAGACTGTCTGCATCATTGAAGCAATGAAGTTGATGAATGAAATCGAAGCTGAGATTTCGGGTGAAGTCGTCGAAATTCTAGTGCAAAACGCTCAGCCAGTAGAGTTTGGTCAAGTGCTTATGCGAATCAACCCTGCTTAAGAAATAGCTTTATTGTTATCAAAATGGTTATCAAGGATTTTTTCTTCGAAAATTCTTGATAACTTCCTAGCTAATCGCAAGCGACCCATCATCCCAAGCTGGCGATCGCGCCCTAGTTTTAGATTGCTTTGATAACTCTATTGCTATACGACGAAATATCAGCATAAGATGTGGGGATCATTGCTACTTCGTTATTTGGTTTTCTTGTCGTCCCTATGGAACCAGTAGCATCTGTCCCCCAGGAAGTTGTTCAACAGGTCGCTGACTACTTTAGTGTGTTAGGCGAACCGATGCGCTTGCGAATTTTAAATTTACTGCGTGATGGCGAGAAATGTGTGCAGGATTTGGTCGAAGCAACTGAAACCAGCCAAGCCAATGTCTCTAAGCACCTCAAGGTGATGCTGCAAGCGGGAATTTTGACTCGGCGCAGCCAAGGAACCCTAGCCTATTACAGTGTGGCGGATGAGTTGATTTTCGAGTTGTGTAATCTCGTCTGCGATCGCATTGCTACCCGCATCGAACAGCAGGCTCAGCATTTCCGATCCTTCAGCCTTGCCAGTAAACCTAACGGCCCCTAGCAATCTCCTGATTCGTCACTGAGTCAGTAAGTTGCTGACCTACTTGTTCGTAGCCTTGAGATCTGCTCCCGTATAGCCTGTGGTCACCCACAACACAGCACGCCCCCCATCCCGAATCGTCTTTGCCATTGACTCTTCTGGCTTGGGCGGCACAGACTCAATCTTCACTGGATGGAAGATAATCCCTCGACTCCCCAACACAATTTCACCAATCAAGCTGGCGCGGCGCATGTGGTAATCCGAGGTTACTAAATAAATGTTTCGAATGCCTTTGGCTTGTAGTTCATCGGCAAGGGTGGTGAAATTGGTCAAGGTATCCACCGCTCGATAGTCTAAATGCACCCGATCGAGGTTGACACCAGCATCCCCAAAGACCCACTCCGCATATTCCCGAGGTGCACCAGAAGAGATCCAAATGGGAAGTTGAGGATGTTCCTGGGCGAATTTGGCCGCAAATTTCTCCCGACTTGGCTCGCCGCCCAACACCAAGACTGCTTGAGGTTGGGTAAACCAGATCTGAACTTGACGATACCCCAGCCCTACCAGAATGGGCAGAAACAAAACCCACCAAGGGAACCTCAGCTTGGCCCGCTTAGCAGCGCGCCGCTGTAGCTGCCGCCGATTGAACACCAATGAGCCCCGTCCACCCATGACTTACTCGCTATGAATTTTGCGTAATGACGCTAGAAATTTCCCAAGGATTCCCCTGGAAATTCTACACCTCCAGGATTAGCGAGGAGATTTTTCCTCTGCTTGGGCCGATCGCCCCTGAGATAAAGCCGCTTTCATACGAGGAAGTTCCAGAAATGCTTGAGTATCAGCAATCAACCGATCACCCCAAAGATTTTCCTTAAGGAAATCAATATTGCCATAACGGTTATCCAACTTGATGGCCGCCTCACCCAACTTAATGCCTTGTTCTTTATCACCCTTTTGATAGGTGGCCACAGCGAGGGCAAGCTTGGGTTCTGCGCCATTGCTATCCGTTGCAGCAGCGACAGAAATTTTCCAGAGCCGAATCGCTTCGTTGATGTCTCCGGTCTCGTACTTGATCAGTCCAATGTTGTTGAGGGGATACCAGAACTTCTTGTCCTGAGCATAGGCTTTTTCATAAGTGGCGATCGCATCTGTCTTTTTACCAGACATTAAATACGCATTCCCCAGATCAAACAGCGCTCCGGGAACATTGGGCTTGATCGCAAGCCCCGATTGTAGCGATTCGATCGCCTTGGGATAGTCTTTCTTTTGGAAATAGGCATTGCCTAAGCGGAACCAAATAGCTGACTCTTTAGGCTCTAACGCTTTTGCCTTCTGCAATGCCGCAATGCTTAAATCCGTCTTGTTGTCTGCCAGATATAACCCACCCAGCACTGACCAAGCATCTGGATTTTTAGGAATCAATTGAGTTGCTAATTTAGCGCGAGTAATCGCCAAGTCAAACTGCTGTAACTGTGCCAGTTGGATTGATTCTCCCAACAGGTCGTTCCCTTCGCGTTCCAGTTGCCGATCGTCCAAATTAGGCAAATGGGGCACAAGGTAGGCGATCGCAGGTCGCTTAGCAATGCCGGAGTTCAGCAACAGGATGGTAAAGAGAAGCGCAATCCGTTTATACACAGTGGTTTAACAGGTTGAGTTTAACAGGAGACTTTAGGGAAGGTTCTGCAATCTGACACCGTTAGCTTAATCGATCAAGGCGGCCTTAGGGCAGCCAATTCGAAAATTTTTTGGTGCATCACTTGCAGAAAATTTGATCTATGCTATTAAGCTTTGGGGACTTCAGTCCAGTATAAAACCTTCCCTCTGTACTGGGAGGGACTTGTTTTCTTCCAATCGCTGCTTCCAATTGCCTCTATGGATCCTTACTTTAAAGTTGAAGTTCTCTCCCAAACTCCCCAGCCGCAACGGACAATCTATGCGGCGATGCACCAAGATTATGCCGAGGGGTTTGTTTGGGATGAGCGAGATCGCTTCCCCGATGAGCCCAAAGCCGGAGAAGTCGTCATTCGTAATCTGCTGGCAGGTAACCGAGGGCACTTTGGGCCGATCGAGCATCCCCAAATCGTGCTGAATTGTGGTTGGTTTCCTCATAGCGTTATGCAGCAGGCGAGAACCCACCGCGTTTCCGTCAGCTTCGATGTGCAGTCAGGACGATACACTGGGCAACGCATTCTCGATGTGGTTGATGGCAGGCGGGAGCTGGAAGAAGTGTTTTACCTACGCCCCGTCGGGTTCTACACCGATCGCCAGGGTGCAAAATATGAGTACACTGCTACGGCTCGACAGGCCGATCGGGACTGGTGTGAGAAACTCGCCCAGCACTACGCCCAGAAAATTCGAGTCGAAGGCTATGCCGAGGAACATGCGCGGGATCTGATCCCCTACGCAATTCGGCAGCATTTTGTGGTTAGCTTTAACTGCCGTAGTTTGATGCACTTTTTAGATTTACGGGCAAAGAATGACGCGCAATTGGAGATTATTCAACTTTGTGAGCTAATTTGGCCCCATTTTGAAGCTTGGGCCCCTGCGATCGCGGAGTGGTATCACAAAAACCGCTGGGGCAAAGCCAGACTATCTCCCTAAGGGAATCGCATCTACAGAAATCCCACTACAATCGCAAGAGGGCAAGGGAGTGGATGGGTGATCAATATCAATGCGCGATCGGCAATTTCAGTCGGTAAAATGCTCTAGACAAAATCGATGGCAAAATCATCGGTGGCAAAAACGGTGGGAGAGGAATGACGATGAACTTAGTCGATATTTTCAACAAGGGTGGCCCAACCATGATTCCCTTGTTGTTGCTATCTGTTTTAGCCGTAACTGCAATTTTTGAGCGGATTCGCTTTTGGTTCACGGTACTGAAACAGGAGCGGGAAGTCGTCAACCGAATTCTCGATACTGCCCGTCGGGACTGGAACGTATCGAGCGAAATTGCCCGCCAAGCCTACGACCAACCGATCGGTCGCTTTCTCTATGCTGCTTTGAGGCTGCAAAATCCGGATCCAGAACTTTTCCGTCTAGCGCTGGAATCCGCCGCTGATGAAGAAATTGCCGGGATGCAACGGGGTAACAAAATTCTCGAAGCTGTCATTGCCATGGCTCCGTTACTAGGATTGCTGGGAACGGTATTGGGATTAATCCAAACGTTGTACTCGGTGACGGTCACAGCTTTGGGCACCGAAGCCTCTAAGGATGCAGTCGGTGGAATTGGCTCGTCTTTGATTAGTACGGCGACGGGTTTGATTGTGGCGCTGGTGGCGCTGGGTTTCTATCGCGTGTTTCAGGGCTTGATCTTTAACCAAGCGAAAGTGTTTCGCCGATCGGGAAATGAGCTAGAACTGCTCTATCGACAGAAGTGGCAATATGAACGACAAGGGGAGCCAGCCGCTGGGGTTGGGGTGCCTCGCGGGGAAACCGTCGCGCCGATCGTAATCTCCGAAGAGTTGTCGAATGAGATTTCTAGCCTAGAGGGATAGTACCCGATGAAAATTAACCTAGACTCCCCCACCGATGAGGCCCAGGTGCAAATCCTGCCGCTAATTGACGTGATTTTTTGTATTCTCACGTTTTTTATCCTGGCAGTGCTGCAATTCCAACGGCCCCAGGGCATTAATCTCAATCTGCCCCAGTCTAAGACCAGTACCGTTCAGCCCCTAGAGAAATTAGTCGTCACCCTTACCCAAGACGGCGTGCTCTATGTAGACAAAATGCAGATCGATCGATCTCAGTTGGAGCAAATGCTGAAAGCCTACCGGGAGAAAAATCCCAATGGCATCTTGGTGCTGAATGCATCCCCTAATGCCTTCTATGACAATGTGATCCAAGTGCTGGATACTTTGCGATCGGTCGGTGGCGATCGGGTGGCCCTCGCAACGACGACCCCCATCACCTCGCCCTCTGTCACCCCTGGCTTAACAAACCCAACTCCCTTTCCTTCGGTCAATCCCTTCCCCAATGGCGTAACGGATCCGTTATTGCAGCCCGGTGTGCAGCCCGGTGTGCAGCCCGGTATCCAACCTGGCATCCAACCTGGCATCCAACCTGGAATTCAGCCCGGACTCCAGCCTGGAACTCCACCGAGTGGACAACCCGGCAGTTTACTGTTTCCCAATACTTCCACACCCTCGATCGATCCCAATACGGGTTTACCTGGAGTAGTGCCTAATTCACCTGCGATTGGATCCCCCGTGAGTCCAACCAATGGAGCACCCCCCCCAGTTAGCAATTGATGGGATGAGCAATTGATTGGATTGAGGTTTATTAAGTAAAACCGTTGACTTTTGGCCTTTTCCTCTGGGGAAACGGGGTAAATCCTGAATTTAACTGGAAAAAAAATCGACTTAGCGACAAATGCCTTGATTCTAAGAATATTCCAGTTTTTAAAGACATTTACCTGTTAGGAGACTCAGTATATGGGTTGGCTAATTACAATCTTGATCACGATCGTTGTTATGGCGATCAGCTTCTACCTCATTTCAAAACTACCGATCGGGGTTGAGATCGATAGCCCGGAAAAAGCCTTGGCCGCAGCCGTGGTGTTTGGAATTCTCAATGCGCTTTCTCAGCCCTTAGAAAATCTTTTGAACTTCACCATTATCTTCTCGCCGGTTTCCCTGATCATTAACATCATCATTTTTGGTTTAGCCGCTTGGTTAATCGAAGGCTTTCGTCTGCGTAATGGAATTATTAGCGCTATCCTCGGTTCCATTGCTCTGACGATCGTCTATTCCATTCTGCGCAAAATCTTGATTACCGTTGGCCTGATTACCTTACCCAAAGGAGCGGCAATCTTATTACCCATCTTTTTGAGCCATACCTTGGGTTAATTGAAAAACCCACCCAAGACCGCCCTAGAATGGCAAACATTTACGGAAATCCTGAACGATCGCCGTGTTGTCGTGAGATCGGTTGACTAGAATGATGCAGGGACACTCGGAAACCTCACCGGAAGTGTTCCTGCTATTTTTGTAGCTATTCCTCAATCTCAATCATCAATCTACAAAAATTTTGGTGCCCCCATCGCCCGATTACTACAGTTCTAGTACTGCCCATGAGTTCACCCCAACCGCCTAAAAAGAACCCCGTCACCCGGCTGACTCAACTCTTGCAGACCGTTCCTACGCGGGTGCGCTTTTCCAAAATTCGGCTCCAGGCCAATGCCAAAGTGCCCGAATTACGGATTCAAGGGAGTGGAGAAACCCAGGCACAGGTCTATCCTCTGCTAGGAGAACGCTATCTCATGGGACGGAGTTCCCAACAGTGCGACATTGTGGTGCGCAATCCTGTCGTTAGTCAGGTGCACGCTTCGATTAACCGCGATCGGCAACCTCGCAAAATTTTAGGCATTATTCCCGGTCGCCAACGGTTTGTGATTCGGGATGAAAACTCGACCAACGGCATTTATCGCGGCAAAAAGCGGTTACGCTCTGTCACGCTGTACCACAACGATCTGTTTACCCTGGGGCCAACGGATCTGGAAGGGGCTGTCCGCATTCAATACTACGATCCCCCCGCTTGGTACCTACGAGCCATTCGCTACGGGCTGTATGGCCTAGCTGGGGTATCCGCTTTAATTGCAGGCACGATCGCCATTAGCTGGTCACAATTTTCGGTTTATCCCTTACCGAACTCGGTCACGGGCCCCACGATCGTCTATGCCCGCGATGGCGTCACCCCCTTAACCCCCATTCCGCCCAATACCAGCCACCAGGATGTCAAATCGATGTCCCAGGTCTCGCGCTATTTACCCAAGGCAGTCATGGCCTCGGAGGACTCGCGCTTCTATTGGCATATTGGCGTCGATCCGATCGGCACACTGCGGGCGATCGTGACCAACGTGAAAAGTGGCGGCATTCGCGAAGGAGCCAGTACCCTGACGCAGCAATTGGCTCGGAATCTGCTACGGGACTATGTCGGCAGCGAAGACTCCACGGGGCGCAAGTTCAAGGAAGCCATGGTAGCCCTCAAGCTGGAAACCGCCTACAGCAAAGATGAGCTGATGCGGATTTACCTGAGTCGGGTCTATCTCGGCTTTGGAAACTATGGTTTTGAAGATGCAGCCCAGTTCTACTTTGGCAAAACCGCGAAGGATTTAGATCTGAATGAAGCGGCAACCTTGGCGGGTATTCTCCCTGCGCCCAATGCATTTAATCCTGTCAAAGATTATCAATCGGCGGTGGAATACCGTAACCGCGTGCTGACTCGCATGGCAGAACAGGGCATGGTTAGCCAAGAGGAAGCCACTAAGGCACGGCGATCGCGCATTGAACTCAGCCCCAAAGCCAAGGAGACCCTAGCTAATACAATGGCTCCCTATTATTACAGTCAGGTTTTAAGGGAATTGGGTGACCTGCTGGGGGAGAACGTGGCGCAGGAGGGTAACTTTGTTATTCAAACTGCGCTGGATCCTCAAATGCAAAAGGCTGCTGAACAATCCCTAGCCAATGCCGTGGCCGATCGAGGGGCCGCAGCGGGTTATTCCCAGGGGGCGATCGTCACCCTGAATGCGGCTACTGGCGAAGTGATGGCTCTAGTGGGCGGTACCAATTACCAAGAAAGCCAGTTCAACCGAGCGACCCAAGCCCAACGGCAGCCCGGTTCCACTTTTAAAATCTTTGCCTATACCGCCGGACTGGAAAAAGGAATTCAACCCTACCAGACCTTTTCCTGTGCACCGCTGAATTGGGATGGACAAAGTTTTGCCGGCTGTGGTGGCGGCAGCGAAGATTTATTTGCCGCTGTTTCAAAATCAGACAATGCTGTAGCGTTGCGGGTTGCTCAGGAAGTCGGACTGGATCAAGTGGTGCAAACTGCTCACAAAATGGGAATTACATCTAAGCTCAATCCAGTGCCGGGATTGGTGCTCGGTCAAAGTGAAACCACGGTGTTAGAGATGACCTCCGCCTTTGGGGTTTTGGCAAACCAAGGGCTAAAGACCAGACCCCGCACCATTACTCGGATTTTGGACAGTGGCGACTGCACCGATCGCAACAACTTAGCCACCTGCCGAGTGGTCTACGAAGCCCAACAGGAAGCACCCACCCAAGTGGTGGCTCCGGAGGTCGCTGACACCATGACTACGCTGCTGCAAGGCGTGGTACGAAGTGGAACCGGTCGTGCAGCAGCGATCGGTCGGGGAGAAGCGGGTAAAACGGGCACAACGAACGATAACGTAGACCTCTGGTTTATTGGCTATGTCCCTAGCAGCAAAGTGGTGACTGGGATTTGGTTGGGGAATGACGATAACACGCCTACGGGTGGCAGTAGCGCCCAAGCAGCACAGCTATGGGGCGAATATATGAGGAAGGCATTCTAACCCTTAATTCCAGTCCTTGACCCTAAACTCTGCTGACTTTTGAAGTCTTGTAAATCTTTTAGATCTTGTAAATCTTTGAAGTCTTGTAAATCGTAAATCGGGCGCATCCCACTTTTGCAACCCTCACCCTAAATCCCTCTCCCAGTGCGGGAGAGGGACTTTGAATTTTGAATCTGGCTCCCCTTCTCCCAAAATAGGAGAAGGGGTTGGGGGATGAGGGCAAATTTGCAAAACTGGGATGCACTCTGTAAATCTGTTAGGCTTTGCCGATCTTTTAAGCTCAGGTTAAGTCCAACTGGACAACACATATCTCAAGCAAACATTTCAATCAAAAAATTGCTGAGAGCGAGATATCTAGACCCCAAATCTAAATTTAAAGACAGACGAAAGATTAGCGATAGAGTTCGTGAAGACTGGAACAAAAAAACGAAAAGTTATTGACAAAAATTTAATCCTGAAAGGCTATTTCTCCGAAATAATTGCAACTTTTCGATCTGCATCTTGGACTTCTCCCGCAGATAAATGCTGTTTAACAAGTTTCCCAAAAATAATTTTCAAAATATACAAAAATAAATAAAAAATCTAACCTTTAGGCTTCTATCTTGAGGGAGATTGTATGCTGATGTTGGAAAAGTTTTAATGAAGTTCTAATGAACCCTTGGCTAATAATATCGCTCCATAAAATCTAATGAATTCTACAAATTCATGGGTGCAAGACTCTTCATCACTAGAGATTACTTATGCTTCGATCGAGCATGAGAAGTCAGTTCGTCGATCGATATCGACTCTGCATCTGCAATCGGATCTCACCTTAACGGCCATTCCACCAGAGCGCATTGGGATTGATGGTCAATACGACCATAACGGTTTAGCAAAACGAGTTTTTCTACGATTACAGGAATTGTTTGGCATCGAGCTCGTGCAAAACTTACGCATTTCTCAACGGGGTCGAGTCGTTATTCTTATGGGAACTTTGCCCGACAGTGCTGTCGTTCAATCCTTTCCATCATTAGTAGAAGCTATCCTCTCTGTCGAAGGCGCTTTGTTCGTGGAAACTCAAGGCTTACATAGTTCAGGGAAATCCACTGGGTTTACCTAGTGACTGACCTGAATGACTCATGACAGACCTTGGCTATAGGTCTGGATAATTACGGGTCTACATCATTTAGATATTTAGATCTCTGTAGATCCAACCTTCTAACTATCGCTAACTATCGATAGATCCAACCTTCTAACTATCGCTAACTATCGATCGACGGGATGCTGACCGTAAATAGGTAAGGTTTCTGACCAATGGGGCCGCAGTCCTTGGGACCACATCTGTTGTGCAAGTTCTAAGACCGCAGATGCATACTGTCCTTGAGCCGTCGGGGCTTCGATCACACAGTAATTACCCGGCGATGCTCGTAACGTTTTCTCCCACACCTCAGGCTGACAAACGCTTTCAGTTTGCACAACGGTTAATTTGAGTGCTTTTGTAAAATTCTTGTCTAGGGTTTCCTCAGGTTGCTCACTGCTCCATTGAAAAATTCCAGTATGTAACTCCCCACGCTGGGCGGGCATTTGCACCGCGATCGGCTCTGTAGGAATACCGTTTGCCCAAGCGATCGCAGCCAGACTAGAAATCCCAAACAGAGGAATATTTAATTGCTGTGCCAGGGTGCGAGCAGCAACTACCCCTAACCGAGTCCCCGTAAAGCCACCTGGGCCTTTAGCAACCGCAATAAAAGCCAAATCTGACCAAGTTTGTGGAGCTATAAAATCCGCCAAATATTGATGCAAGAGGCTAGAAACCTCACGCCCTAAATCCCAACTTTGACAGCGCATGGATTGACGATCGTGGACAGACGCGATCGCAAACCCCAGGGTGGGACTACTGGTATGAATAGCCAAACCATAGCTTTTTTGAGAAACAGGCTGAGATTGGGAATTTGCAGAATTATTCACGGGGGAAATGGGGGAAAGCTTCAAAATTGGGATAACGCTTGACGCAGGCACCAATCATTAACTCAGGCGAATGCAAAATCATTTTTGGAAGTTTTGATGAAATCGCCCTAGGAATGATCTGTTTTATTGGCTGTTTTAGCTTTCTGTAATGCTTGCTGAAAGCCTAGGACAACAAAAATATTAGACAGCGTCAAAAACGATTCTGCACTGCCATGGAGCCAATCCACATTAGCCAGCTCTTGACCATAGGCAACCTTTGCATAAATGCCAGCAGGAATCGTAACAACAACAAAGACAAGCAGTAAATAGAAACCAATCAGCGCCATTTTAGGTGTTTGGCGGGAACGGGTCAAAAACCACAGAAACCCTAAATAGGGAAAGAGAGAAATGGCAAATAATGATTCCTTTGACATAGCGGTAACCTGACGTAAGGTTAAGGGAACGGCGTACCAATACAACTCAAGTGGATGGGGAGATGCGTGGGGAGGGGGATCAATCAGAGATATTATTGCTTAGCCAATCCCCAAGCAGTGAAGAATTCACGGTAGAAATTCAGCCGTAAGGAATTAGGCGTTCAGTTTAGCGTTTCGCCAAATCCACCAAGCCGCCGCCATCATCGTAAAGTTACCGATCGCCGTCGTTGCGGCCTGTAGCGTCACCAACCAAGCCAACTCAGGTAAGTTATCAAAAAAGTGCCAGGTACAAGCACACATTGCACTGATCAGAGCGGGTAACATTCCCCAGGATAAAGTTTTCCACGCAGGGTAGCCCATCACTTCGGCATATCGCCACACCAGCCAAATGGCAGCAATCCATTCAATGACGCTAGAGACATGAATAATCCAAGTAGGAATGGACAAGGCGTTCATGGGCAATTACTTTGAAAGACGGGTACTGAAGTATAAGTTACGCTAATTCCTTCACCATCGCGATTTTTCATTCTGGCGCACCCGTGACTGACTCCAATTTACAATCAACAACTCCCTCCTCTGCCACCCCTGCCCGCGCTGTGCTCTGTGGATACTATGGCATGGGTAACGCCGGAGACGAAGCTCTGCTGGTGTCCCTGCTACAAATGCTGCCGGAACACATTACTCCCATAGTGCTATCTAAAGATCCGCACCAAACCTACGATCGTTACGGGGTCGAAGCCTACGATCGCTGGAAGCTAGGAGAAATCCTCAAAGCCTATCAGGGCGCTCGCTATTTCATCTGGGGGGGCGGCAGTCTCATGCAGGACACCAGCAGTACCATCAGCCCCCTCTACTACGCCGGACTGATGAAACTGGCGCAACTAATGGGCCTGAAAACGATCGCTTGGGCCCAGGGGATTGGCCCCCTCCACCAGTCCTACAACCGTTGGATGACCCGTCATGTGCTGAAACGGTGCACCGCCGTCAGTGTCAGAGATCGGGGTTCCGCAGGGTTGCTCTCCCGCTGGCAGATTCCCCACACCCTCGCGCCGGATCCAGTTTGGGCCATGACCCCCCGCCAGTCCCCCAGCTTCGATCGACTGACTCAAGGGTTGCCGCGCCCTTGGGTCGCAGTCAATTTGCGCCAACATGCAACGCTGACTGAAGCCTGCCTAGAGACCCTCATTCAGGCATTGCAACAGTTTCAAGAAAAAACTCGCGCCTCTTTCATCTTTTTGCCCTTTCAACACAGCCTCGATTGGGACTTGGCCCAACGGCTACAATCGCAGTTTCCCGGCAGTCCGATTGTTTTAATCGAGGATCCACAACAGGTTAAAGGGATTTTCCAGCAGGTGGATCTGACGATCGCCATGCGCCTCCATGCCGTCATTATGGCCGCAGCAGAGAATTGCCGCTGCTATGCCCTCAGCTACGATCCCAAAGTGTCGCAGGTTATGCAAGTCTTGCAACTACCGGGACAGGAGCTGACCAATTTTTCTTGCCAAGCTGAACTCTTAGTCCAGGGATGGCTGGAACTCTTGCAATCTAAGCACTGGACTGCTCAATCCCATCGTGCTGATCTGATTCAACAAGCGATCGCCCATCGTGAAATTTTGTGTCAAGTAATGCGCTAGTTTGCAACAATCTAAAAATTTTTTGAGGAGTTTGTCGCTTTTTTGAATTATCTGGGTACTTTATCCTCTACCCGTTATAGGTCATGGTTTGGGCATCTGCTCTCGGCAATCCCCAGGATTGCTTGCAAGATTCCTTGGAACTTTGATCAATAGTCGAAAATAGCGTTTTCCTGATCTATATTTTTCATTTGATCTCCGTGAAATCCTCAGGCGATCGAAGTGATTAATGAGATCATGGTAATCCGCAAGATCAAGCACAGCGTTCCAGCAGAATTGGGTTATCCTACTTACTGTCATCCCTTTAGCAGAAATATGGCCGGGTCTATCCGATAAAGGGACGGCATCGGTATATAACCACCACCAAGAGTTTCAAGGGAATTTTCCATGGCCCTTTCTTGATCCGCTGGATACGTCTTCGGTCTAGAAATCCGAATACTTTACGGACACTTTGAGGAGCCCCTATCATTCAGGATGAGTTAACAATGAGTGAAGCCGCAGTTCCTAACCCCAATCCTAACCAGCCTGAAACCACTCAGATTCAGCCGACTCAACTTCGATCGACTGACTTGTCTGCTCTTTCAGCCCCATCAGATGCGACTAATGCCTCCCTAGAAGATTCAGACTTAGCTGCGTCAGATCTCTACAATGAGCCGATTTCCGGCACGGATGACGGGTGGACAACAGTCACTTTTCCCCAAGCGACTAGCATTGATACTTTGCTTGGGGCGGCGGCAGCAGAATCAGTCACACTCAATGGAATGGTGAATCTCGGGGCAGGAATGGAACCGACTGAGCTAGGGGCACGCTCCAGTAGCCATGAAGCTTCGTTCAAGGAACTACAGCAACATAACCAAGAATTGCGGGTGCAAGTCACTCAACTGGAAACAGCTCTGTCTCTGTCTCAATCAGCCCTGCGGGAAGAAATGGAGCGATGGGAAACCTTGGCTTTGGCCCAACCCCAAACTGCCACCGATCAAGTTGAACTGATCCAGCAGCATAATCAAGAATTGAGCAAAGCACAGGGACGAATTCGAGATTTATTCCAAGAGTTGGAACGTTCCCATCAAACTGCCCAAAAGCAGCAAATATTGGTGGAGACCCTGACTGAACAACTCCAAACCAGCCATGAACAAATTGCTCAGTTAGAGCGGGAATGTGCCCTTGCCCAACAGCGCTACACCGAGCAAGTGCAAGCATTCCACCAGATGGAAATTACCTGCCGAGATTTACGATCGCGCCTGCATCGCCAACAGCGTTATACGTTGCAATTTAAAGCAGCCTTAGAAAAATGCCTGGATGTGCCCACAAGTTATGTGAATAGCCCCATTGCTGATGCATTGGAAGAACAGCCATCCCTAGCAGGAGATCTCGATCTCCACCAGAACCAGTCGGCTAAGCTCGGGATCCCGCGCTCTCAACCGGTTCAGCCTTGGTCAGCCTCCTATGAAGAGGAAGAAAAGGTTGATCCGACGCTTCAGGTTTGGATGAATGCCTTTCTGGCAGGACAAGCTGGGGAAGTTGAAGGATCCATGAATCTGATCAACCCGTCCAACCCGTCCTCTGAGGAGATCGAGGATGAGACGCCTCTCGGTTTGAGTCAATATTTACCGGACAACGCTTTATTTGAGCAAATGCCGCCGATCGCCTTAGATGGGTTAGGGGTATCTGGGGACGAGCCCCCTAACCTCAGTTATACGATTCAGCGGCAGGTATCTTCTGAATTAGATCATGCAATAGGCCAAGGAGAGGAGGATAGACTCAGCACCCCCTTCAGGGTTGCAGCCATGGAGGGTAACACCCCCAACCCCCTGGAATCAGATCTTGAATTGGATCATGGGATTGTTTCAGAGCAAGCAAAAGTTTCCATCCTGCAAGAACCCAGCCCGACTGAAGTTTTCTCCACAGCGAGTAACGAGGATATGGCCTCGATCTCAGGCCATACAGAAAGCAATGGCCTGGTTGCTCACTCCCTGGCTTCTACTCCAGCAGTATCCCCGATCGCTGAAGATGCTGCGGATGGCTGGGCAGAGGATCTCCGTCAGCCAGACAAGCAACTTGAGCTAGACGAGCAACTTGAGCCAGATGTGTTTAATGAAATGTCGGAAATTGCGCCTGTTCTCTATCCCACGCGATCGATGAAAAGGCGAGATTCTCTGGCAGCAGTAGAGTTACCTAGCTTTCCAAGACCTAGCTGAAGGGCGGATGATCAGGCCGCCAAGGCATATGCTCGTAGCCTATTTAGCCGACGCAATCCACCAAGCCAAGGCATAGGATTGGGTAAGTGCATTAATCGGCTGACGGAAATAGACCCGAATTTTGTAGCGGCCAGTGGTGGGGACGGCTTGGAAGATATGTTCTGTGCTATCCACTTGGCTGATGGAAGCCGCTGTACTTTTGCGAATATCCGTTTCCTCGACGGGCATTAAGTACAGATCAAGATTATTTAGTCCCCGATCGTGGAAGCCTTCACCGAGATCATACTGGCCATTGCGGTTGCGATCGATCAACTCCACTTGGCGATTCCAAGTGAGGGTAATGGACACGTATTGGCCCGCTGGAATGGGTTGGGTTAAAATATAATCCTGATAAGGTCGATCGATTGAGCCTGAGTTGCGTTGTTCGTTAGGACGCTGAACTTCGTGATAATCCCAGCCGATCGGGGGCACGGTGTCCTGAGGCTGCCATTGACCGGCACTGAACTGTTGATAGGCCCGATAGGCATTTAACTGACCAGTTCCCATCTGAAAGTTAAGGGGAATTTTGGGAGATTGCGCTGCATCACTCTCCAGCCAAGTTTGATTATTCTTTTGCAAAATTGTGCGGGTCATGCCTAATCGCCGACCATCGGTATCCTGTAATTTGTCGGCGGAATTCATTAAGACCGCTTTCATCACTTCATGGCGACGGGCATCGATCGTCCAAGGTAGACGGCAGCCCTGGCCTCGTTGACAAGACTTCCGCAATTGCCGATCGCCATATTCCTGTAGCAGCGCCACGGTACCTGTGACGTGGGGGGTTGCAAAGCTAGTTCCACTGGTCGTCACCACTTGCCCATCCAGTCGCCTGACATTGACACGATACCCTGGAGCCGCTAAGGCAATCGATCGCCGATTATTCAGGTTAGACTCCAGCCCTTCATTGCGCTTCAAGACAGAAGGACTGCTATCACCAATGTTGGAAAAGTCAATCTTGGCATAGCGATTTTGTACCCGCTGGGTAAAGGCGATCGTCATCCCATTGTAGTTATCCGTCGGAATGGGAATCCCGCCTTTGCCTTGGTTTCCCGCTACCACATACAGCACATCATGGACTCGGGCAGACCAATCCAAACATTGAGTTAACAGAGCATTCCCATCCAAAACGGCTTTGGGGCGTGGATCCTGCCTTAGGGATTCCCCAAAACTAATATTGATTGCCCGAACATCTCCCCCATTTTGCAGGGCGATCGTTTGAGCCGCGAGACAATCTTCCTGCTGAGCCCCTCGGTTCATGGCTCCAGCGCCTGCCACGTAGAGGCGAGCATTCGGTGCAACACCCCGGATGGCTTTACTGTCACTCACCAATAAACTGGCAACTTGGGTGGCATGAGGATCCACACTGATATTTCGTCCCGGTTTACGATCGCGAAAAAAGGCATCGGCTACAGGGACATGGAAAAATGCTGACTCTGGCTGAATTCGCCGACTGCGATCCTTAGCTTTATCCAGGCCAAACTTGGGCGGACGACCCACTTCAACTTGACCAATGGCAATTTTGCGGCCTGTGAGCTTGTAAGGGGGGTTTTGTAACCGGAGTGCGTCTATGCCTTCCTCGGCGATCGAGGACTCTTCGATCGGCACAGGTTGGTTAAACCCCATCACACTCCAAGAGAGCAGGGCCCAACTAATCAGGACTAACTTTGGGGAAGTAAAGGGTATTTTCAGCAGCATAAACTGACGTAAATCAAGGTTTGCTGAACCCGATTTCCGCGATTCCGGTCTAAATTGGCGTGCCATGTCCTACTTCCGATTTTCAAATCCCCACTATCTACACCCTACACCCTGAATTGCACTCTGGCTGTGCAATCTCACCTTCCTACAAAATTTGTCGATTTACTCATCAAAATTCTGAAAGGGAAGATTCACATTTTGTTAAACTAGTCACACATTTGTTGTCTACTCGTCGTCAACGACCCACTGCCACCATGACTTCAAACAAGCCGATCGTAATCTCGCCGTCTATTTTGTCCGCTGATTTCAGTCGTTTAGGAGAGGAAATCCGTGCGGTAGATGCCGCTGGAGCGGATTGGATCCATGTTGATGTAATGGATGGTCGGTTTGTTCCCAACATTACGATCGGTCCACTGATTGTAGATGCAGTTCGTCCCCACACCCAAAAGCCATTGGATGTGCATTTGATGATTGTGGAACCCGAGCGCTACGTGGCAGATTTTGCAAAAGCAGGGGCCGATATCATCTCCGTCCATGCTGAGCAAAGTGCCACAATTCACTTGCATCGCACCTTGGGCCTGATTAAGGATCTGGGTAAGCAGGCAGGGGTCGTGCTGAATCCGGGAACTTCCTTGGAGTCGATCGAGTACGTGCTGGAACTGTGCGACTTAATCTTGATCATGAGCGTTAACCCTGGGTTTGGTGGCCAGAGCTTCATTCCGTCGGTGGTTCCCAAGATTCAGCAATTGCGTCGGATGTGCGATGAGCGTGGTTTGGATCCTTGGATCGAAGTGGATGGCGGTTTGAAGGGGAACAACACTTGGCAAGTTCTGGAAGCAGGGGCTAATGCGATCGTGGCTGGGTCTGCGGTGTTCAATGCACCGGACTATGCCGCTGCGATCGATGGCATCCGCAACAGCAAGCGTCCTGAGAAAGAATTGGCAGCAGTCTAAGGCAATTCCAGCGGGACGAGGCAATCTACTGATCAATTGACTGGCAATCGGCTCGCTAGCAAATTGAAGCCAGATGCCGTTTCCGGGAAACCTAACTCGCTACGAAAGTTCAAGAACTCAAAATTGAGGAAGAGTGGGTACGTTCGTTACCCGCTCTTTTTGTTTGCGGCAGGCAGATTTTGTTTGCGAGTAGCAGATTTGGTTTGCGGTGGTCAAAACTACCCAGACTCATTTGTCTAGAACAACTTGTCTAGAACAGCTTGTCTGGAACGAGTTATCTCAAGCGGTCCCTCAGTTTTTTGTCCATGGCTGGGCTGCTCCTCTGTTTGTGCAGCATCTCGATCGCTAGCAGAATGTACTTAACTGAATACAATCGTTAACAGAATCAGATCATCAAGGTTAGTGGCAATGAAGGCAGCAACACCCGTTTTCATTGCTTGCAATATCCAACACATGAATTATTTGCAATAACCAATGCATTACTAAAGTGAATCTACTAAAACAGAAGAAACCATTCGATCGAACAATCCAGATTCAGTATTCTCCGAATGGTTCATGACTCAATCGTAATTTACTGGATCATTGACAGCTACATCATTAATCGACTGATTGATACTGTGGTAACAATGCTACTATTTCCACCTGATTGAGCAAGTTGGCAATTGCAGGGATGAATACAATGGTTCCTAAATCTAGCCCTGGCAGTGATTGCGATCTGTTGCAAGTTGTCATGGGGTAATTCTCCATATCCATTGACAGCGCAAGACAAAAGCATTTGTTTCCGATCCTGCGATCGCAATTGCTCCGGAGCCATTCTTTCTGAGACTGTCAGGAAATACTTATTTTTATGAGTCAATGGCTGGATTGCCTGGGTTGAGTTGCCGATAGTTGCCGAACTCTTGCACTGGAACCAACTACTCCCCACCTCCAAGCGAATACAGAAGCAGCCAACTGCACATAGAACCTTAGCTTTGTAACCGTAGATACACAGCCAAATGCAGAACTACGCCTCAATAGAGACATGGTTCTGCCGCCCCACACCAACAATGCCCACCTCGTCAGATAGCCTGCTTAACCCAGCACACCTGCTATTTGACTTGCAGCAAGCCACTGAAATTGCCCAGTCATTTGCGGGATGCCTAGAGCCAGAATTACTGGCGCGATCGCTGACTGATGGATTAGTCGAGCGATTTAATTGCGCCTTTGCCCGCATCTGGTTATTAGAATCCAATCAAACCTTCTTGCGGCTGGTCGCCTCATCGGGCATGTACACCCACACCAACGGCTTTTTTGGCCGCGTGCCCATGGGGGCTTATAAAGTCGGCAAAATTGCCCAAAACCGCGTCTCCTTTTTGAGTAACAACCTGCCAGAAGAACCCTGGGTGGGCAATCGGGAATGGGCGATCGCCCACCAAATTCGGGGCTTTGCTGGCTATCCCCTCGAGATTGGCCAGCGCGTTATTGGCGTACTGGCTCTGTTCAGCCACCATCCCCTCGAACCAGAATTTCTAGAAGTGTTGCCCACCCTCAGCACCGTCGCCACCGTCGCCCTTAGCACCGCCATTCAATACCAAACAGAAAAGCACAACTGGCAACTGGCCGTGGGGCATAGCAGCAGTGAGATTTCCCTCTCCGACCAAATCGCCAAAATTCTCAGTGGGTCGCGGCTGACCATGCTGGGGACAGAACGCACCCTCGACCTCTCGACCCATTATCTTTTGCTCAAACTGGCGGAAACCCTCAATCAGACCGCTGCCTACACCCGACTACTGTATGACGACCAAGATGTATCCCTAGAGATTACCGTTTCTAACCCATCGCCAGCCGCCACCGCCCCAATTGATGGCGATCTTGCCGAAATTCAACTCCTCTCGTCCAGCTTGGGGGGACAACTCACCACACAATCCCTCTCCAACCAACGGGCACTGCAAATTCAACTCACCCTTCCCTACCGCCAACAACCATCCAATCTGCAACTAGAAATTGCCTGTACCGCATCCGTCCTGCAACTGGCCTGCACCCAACTTGCCAAAGCAGCCGGATTAACCCCATGCCGCGATCGCCATGCCCCCGTCCTAACCGATCAGCCGAGTACTATTGCAGGCGATCGCAAAATTATCTGGATCGCTACCACCCCATCCTGTTCAGCCAAAATCCAGGCCAAAGTTGACCTATCGATTTCGCCGGAGCAATTGCGGCAGGTCGTAGAGGTGGTGGCGCAGGGGCAAACCTGGGGTATTCGCACCAATGAACTGACGGAACGGGAACTGGAAATCCTCACGTTATTAACCCAGGGACACCGCGATCGCGACATTGCTGAACACCTATTCATCAGCGAAAGCACTGTCAAATTTCATCTCAACAACGTCCTAGCTAAGCTTCAGGTTCGCACCCGCTATCAGGCGATTTATCAGGCCATTCAACAGGGATGGATTTAGTCGCCACCTACCCATATCGCTAGACTTGGAACTTCCGTATCTACAGATACAAAGGCGCGTAAATCGTAACTTTAGGCTGGCCGTAATCCACAACTTAACGCGATGTGCATTGCCCTCAGCCCTCAGCCCTTTCTCCCTGCTTGGGAGAAGGGGAGCTGGATTGCAGTCCCTCGCCCTTTTTGGGAGAGGGATTTAGGGTGAGGGCAATGCACCTAATCCACAACAGAGGCTTTTGTATCCTATGAGCAGTCACCATTCAGTCGTCATTGTTGGCGGTGGGCAGGCGGGGCTGGCCATGAGCTATTGCCTGAAAGAGCGCGGCATTGACCATCTGATTTTCGAGAAAAATCAAATTGGGTATGCCTGGAGAGAAAAGCGGTGGGATAGTTTTTGTCTGGTCACACCCAACTGGCAATGTCAGTTGCCGGGATTTCCCTATCCGGGGAACGACCCCCAGGGATTCATGGTGAAAGATGAAATTGTCCAGTATATCCAAGCCTTTGCAGCCTCCTTTGAGCCACCGATCCGGGAAGGCGTAGCGGTATCGAGGCTGTGGAAAGACGAAACCCACAATCGCTTTGAACTGGAGACCTCGATCGGCACCTATACCGCCGATCAGGTGGTCATTGCCACGGGCGGCTATCACCTGCCCAAAATTCCCCGCATGGCTGAGCGACTCCCGGCCACAGTCCAGCAAATTCATGCATCGGAGTATAAGAATCCAGATGCCTTACCACCGGGAGCAGTGCTGGTGGTGGGCACGGGCCAATCGGGCTGCCAAATTGCCGAGGATTTGCATCTGGCGGGTCGGATTGTGCATTTGAGTGTGGGCAGTGCGCCGCGATCGCCCCGTCGTTACCGGGGCAAAGACGTGGTGGACTGGTTGGATCAGATGGGGTATTACGACTTACCGATTGACGAGCATCCCCAAAAGGACAAGGTCCGCGCCAAGGCCAACCATTACCTAACCGGACGCGATGGTGGGCGGGAGATTGACCTACGGCAGTTTGCCAAGGAAGGAATGCAACTGCACGGACGGTTACAGCGGATTGACGGGACACAGCTTCAGTTTAATCCCGACCTGAAGCAACATTTAGACCAAGCCGATGCCGTCTGCGAAAGCATTAAACAGACCATTGACAAGTTCATTGCCAAAAACCATCTGGATGCCCCTACCGAACCGCCTTACCAGCCCGTTTGGCAACCGACTGAGGAGCACCTCGCGATCGAGATTGTGGCCGCCAACATCCAGACCGTGATCTGGTGTACGGGGTATCAAACAGACTTTAGCTGGGTGGATATGCCCGTGTTTAACGGCAAAGGCTATCCCAGCCATGAGCGCGGCGTCACTCCCATCTGGGGGCTGTACTTTCTGGGGTTGCCCTGGCTGTATACCTGGGGTTCGGGGCGATTTTCCGGCATTGCGCGGGATGCGGTCTATCTAGCTGATTACCTGACGGCACGGCGACGAATTTCAACCAACAATGCCTGGAGTGTGGTGAATGAATTTTTGCTCGGGTCGTAATCCCGATCACCTATCGATTTAAACAGGTATGACAGGCCGATCGCTCCAACCTCAGCCCATTGGCGATCGCGAACCTGACCCTATGGGTAGTCTTCTAGACTCTGTAACTGGAGATACAAATCCCCGTTCTGACACCCTCATAATGTGGCTGGAAACCCAGCAAAACAAAAGGAAGCAATTATGGCTGAAGTAACTGCCCCAGCGCATCAAACTGGTGATTTCTTTGTTGATTACGAAGAAAAGGTTTTTCCCGATGTCAAAGCTGATCCGGGCGAAAAAGCCCTGGTGACCTTCCACACCGTTGCCTTTGAAGGCTCAATTGGTTTTGTCAACTTGCTGCAAGCCACCCGACTACAGCGTAAGGGCTTTGAGACTTCAGTGCTGTTGTATGGCCCCGGTGTGACCTTGGGTGTGCAGCGAGGATTTCCTAAACTCGGTGATGCCGCCTTTCCAGGTCACCAAAACTTCAACGAGCAACTGACCAAGTTTATGGCCGAAGGTGGCAAAGTCTATGCCTGTCGCTTTGCGCTACAAGCCCTGTATGGTCACGGCGAACCCTCGTTGATTCCTGGCATTCGTCCGATCAATCCGCTGGATGTCCTGGATTTGGTGTTGCTGCATCGCAAAGATGGAGCCTTCATTCTCGATACCTGGACACTCTAGGATTTTTACTCTTCCAATCACCCATGGATTATTCACGCATTGTTCGTGCAGCGGCAGTTCAAATCAGTCCAGTGCTGTTTAGCCGCGAGGGCACAACCGAGAAAGTCTTGCAGGCGATCGCCAAAGCAGCTTCGGAAGGGGCGCAACTGTTGGTTTTTCCCGAAACCGTCGTGCCCTACTATCCCTACTTTTCCTTTGTGCAACCGCCCGTCCTGATGGGCAAAGAGCACATGCGGCTGTACGAAGAAGCCGTGACAATTCCAGGGCCAACCACCGATGCCGTCAGTCAGGCTGCCTGTTCCTACAATATCGTCGTTGTCTTGGGAGTCAATGAGCGCGATCATGGCTCCCTCTACAACACTCAACTAATCTTTGATGCGGATGGCACCCTGTTGCTGAAACGGCGCAAGATGACCCCGACCTACCATGAGCGCATGGTGTGGGGGCAGGGCGATGGAGCTGGACTGCGAACGGTGGACACCGCAGTGGGACGGGTGGGTGCGTTGGCCTGTTGGGAGCATTACAATCCCCTGGCTCGCTTTGCCCTGATGACCCAGCATGAACAAATCCACTGTGCTCAGTTTCCCGGATCGATGGTCGGGCAGATTTTTGCCGATCAAATGGAAGTGACCATCCGCCACCATGCCCTGGAATCGGGCTGTTTTGTGATCAATGCCACGGCGTGGCTGTCGCCGGAACAGGTGGGGCAAATTACCCCGGATGAAAAGCTGCAACGGTTCCTCAGCAACGGCTGTAATACGGCAATTATTGGCCCGGAGGGCAATCACCTGTGTCCCCCTGTGACCGAGGGAGAGGGAATGGCGATCGCTGACCTCGACTTCTCCCTGATTACCAAGCGCAAACGGATGATGGACTCCGTGGGGCATTACTCCCGCCCAGACTTACTGCAACTGCATGCCAACCTGACCGCTCAACCCCTAATCGTCCCCACGCCTGTTCCAGATTTAGCCCAACTGGATTTGCCCGTTCCAGACGCGAATGCCGTTGCACCTGCGTTCACCCTGAATGAATCACCATGAAACCTCCCCTACCCCCGTTTACCCTAGAAACCGCCAAAGCCAAAGTCCAGGCGGCTGAAGATGCCTGGAATACCCGTGACCCAGAACGTGTCGCCCTCGCCTATACCGAAGATTCCGAATGGCGCAATCGGGCTGAGTTTTTGGCTGGACGTGCCCAAATTGTGGAATTTCTCAAGCGGAAATGGGCGAAAGAATTGGACTATCGCTTGAAAAAGGAACTGTGGTGCTTTATGGAGAATCGCATTGCGGTGCGGTTTGAATACGAATGGCACGACGATTCTGGCTTCTGGTATCGCTCCTACGGCAATGAAAACTGGGAGTTTGCTGACAATGGGCTGATGATGCGCCGATTCGCCAGCATTAACGATGTTCCGATTCAAGAATCCGATCGCAAATTTCGCTGGGAGCGGCAACCCACATGACTCAGCAACACCTAAATCAACACCCTCTGACGAAGCAAGAGCTCATTGCTCAACTCCAGACCTATGGGTTGCAATGGATTGAACCCCCATCAACCGTGATGGGTCGCAAGGGGGGCGCGGGGCCGTCCGATCACAAAGCCATCACCATTGATGACACCACGGTAATGGTGCCGATCTTTACCGAGTCGGCGACGCGATCGCCCTATGCCGCTGTGCTCGACTCCATCCCCGGTCAAGCCAAGCTGCGCTTTCACGATCACGACATCGCCCAGATTTCCTTTCCCCAGCGGCCTCGGTTTTATGACCTCAGCACCGCCGATGGCATTCCCTACTGGAAAATCGCCCTACTGCACAGCCGAGATGTCCTCGCAACTACGGTCTTGCAAACTTGTATGCGCTACAACGACACGGCCACCTCTTGCCAGTTTTGCGCCATCGGCCAGTCGCTAGAGGCGGGGCGCACCATTGCCCGCAAAACCCCGGCGCAACTGGCGGAAGTGGCCGAAGCTGCCGTGCGCTTGGATGGGGTGCGGCAACTGGTGATGACCACGGGAACGCCCAACACGAGCGATCGCGGTGCGGCGTACCTGACTGAATGCGCCAAAGCCATTAAAGCCAGGGTGGATTTGCCAATCCAGGCGCAATGTGAACCCCCGGACGACTTTGTTTGGTTCGAGCGGATGCATGCTGCCGGGATTGAAAACCTGGGAATGCATCTGGAGGCCGCCGATCCAACCATCAGAGCCAGCATCATGCCCGGCAAAGCGTCGGTGCCGCTCAGTTACTACTTTGAGGCGTTCCAAGCCTCGGTGAAAATTTTTGGCTGGGGACAGGTGAGTACCTATCTCCTGGCCGGGTTGGGCGATAGTTTGGAAACATTGACGGAGATGTGCGATCGCCTGATTCAAATCGGGGTCTATCCCTTTGTCGTCCCGTTTGTGCCAATCACGGGCACGCCGCTGGCGCATCATCCTGCCCCCAGCAGTGAATTCATGCAGGCTGTCTATGAGCGCGTCGGCGCAATGCTGAAGCAGTCCGGGTTACGCTCTGCCGACATGAAAGCCGGATGCGCCAAATGTGGAGCCTGTTCTGCCCTCTCCAGTTATGAAGCTGCTTGAACTGTCTAAGAACCATGAATTCCTATCAATTCAAACTGGCTACTACGTCTGAAGAAATCGCGGCTTACTATGCCCTGCGTCAGACCATTTTTGTCCACGAACAGCAGATCTTCCCCGACAGTGATGTGGATGAGATTGACGCGATCGCCTATCCCATCATTGCCGTCCATGCCAGCGGGACGACTGCACCCGAGTCTGGCTACTCCGCCGACCAGATTGTTGGCGTAGTGCGCATTTATGAAACGAGTCCCGGTTTCTGGTACGGCGGGCGATTGGGAACCCATCCAGACTATCGCAAAGGCTGGCAAATTGGCAAAGGGTTAATCTACAAGGCAGTGACAACGGCCAATACCTGGGGCTGTCAGCAATTCCTGGCCACGGTGCAGCTTCAGAATGTGCGGTTTTTTCAGCGGTTGCACTGGCAGTCCGTTCAAGAAATGACTCTTTGCGATCGCCCACACCACCTGATGGAAGCGGATCTCAACTTTTACCCGCCAGCCAACGAGATCCGGCCTGCCCAACCCTTTCAAGTCAGAGAAGCGTCCTGATGCTGACTGCCTTAGTTGCCCACTTGCAAACTTCGATCGGGATTTTGCAGAAGCAAGATATTCAAACTGCCGCCCAGGTTTGCCAGTCGGCTACGCTTCGATCTCCCTTCCCTGTCCAACTGGGGGATGACTGTGCCGCCATTCCCGACGGCGACGGCTATTTGCTCCTGGCCAGTGAAGGGATGATGCCGGGTTTTGTCGAGCAAGACCCTTGGTTTGCGGGTTGGTCAGCGGTGATGGTGAATGTCAGTGATATCTATGCCATGGGGGGACGGGCGATCGCGGTTGTCGATACCCTGTGGAGTCAGTCTGCGGAGCAAGCGCAACCGCTCTGGGCGGGCATGCAAGCTGCTGCTCGCGCCTACAATGTGCCCATCATCGGGGGTCACACCAACTGCCATAGTGTCTACAATGCCCTCTCAGTCTCAATTCTGGGACGAGCCAGCCGCCTGATCACCAGCTTTGATGCCCAACCGGGGCAGCACTTGCTGATGGTGGTTGATCTGAAGGGTCAAATGCATCCCCGCTTTCCGTTCTGGAATGCCGCCACCAGTGCAGACCCCGCGCAATTGCAGGAAAAGTTAGCTCTGTTGCCCCAGATTGCCGAACGGGATCTGTGTCGAGCCGGAAAGGATATCAGCATGGGCGGCATCATTGGCACGACCCTGATGCTGCTGGAAACCTCCGGCAAGGGTGCCATCCTAAATCTGGAAGCCATTCCCCGTCCCGCCCGTGTGCCCCTGGAAACCTGGCTGACTGCCTTTCCCAGTTATGGCTTTTTACTCAGTGTGAACGCGGCTCAGGTGCCGTTGGTGCAGCAGTTGTTTCGCGATCGCCACCTAGCCTGCGAAGTGATTGGTGAAGTCAATTGCAGTTCTGAACTGGTGTTACAACTGCAACAGGAATCCATCCGCTTTTGGGATTTAGGCCAACGCCCCCTAACGGGATTTAAACCTGACCTGGCAGGATAGCCCACGATGCAGATTGCCCTATTCACCTACTCCACTAAACCCAGAGGCAGCGTCATCCATACCCTGGAACTGGCAGAGGCACTCCAACACCTCGGTCACACAGTCTGCATCTACGCTTTGGATAAAGATGGCAGTGGCTTTGGCCGATCGCTCACCTGCGCCTACCAACCCGTTCCAGCCAGTGCCGCTCCCGCCGCCATTGACCAACTGATTCAGCAGCGCATCCGAGAATTCGTCACATTTTTGGATGGACATCTAGCCAATTGCCAGTATGAAATTTTCCATGCCCAAGATTGCCTGAGTGCCAATGCCCTGGCAATATTACGGCAGCAGGGCAAAATTCCCCATTTTGTCCGTACCGTGCACCACATTGAGGATTACCAGAGTATTTATCTCCAGCAGTGCCAGCAGCGATCGATTGAGGACGCGGATCTGTGCCTGTGTGTTAGCGACTACTGGCAGCAGCAGTTAGCCCAGCAGTATCACATCCACGCCCCCAGAGTGGTGAATGGGGTGAACCGCGATCGCTTTGCTGTTCACCTGCCTAACCCGCAACCCCTCCGCCAACAATGGGGCATGACCGGAACTCCCGTGTTCCTGACCGTTGGAGGCATCGAACCGCGCAAGAATACCCTGCAATTGCTCAACGCCTTTGCCCAAGTGTGTCAGACCCTGCCCCACGCCCAGTTAGTGATTGCCGGAGGTGCGACGCTATTTGACTATCAGGCGTACCGGGAGCAGTGCTTGCAACGGATGCAGGATCTTGAGTTGGAGCAGGCGATCGCCCTCCCTGGCGTAATTCCCGATGCTGATCTGCCCAGTCTGTATCGCTGTGCCGACAGCTTTGTCTTCCCATCGGTGAAAGAGGGCTGGGGATTGGTGGTGCTAGAAGCCTTAGCCAGTGAGTTACCCGTGATTGTCTCCCAGCAGGCTCCCTTCACCGAATTTCTGACCCCTGAGCAGGCCCTTTTCGTTGACCCCTCAAATCCCGATACCATTGCCCAGGCGATGTTACAGAGTGTCCAACCCCAGGTTGCCCAGGCATTGGTGCACAACAGTCGCACTGTGCTAGAAACCTATTCCTGGAAAACGTCCGCTACAATGCACATCAATCATTATCAAGGATTCACCCATGCCAGAAATGCGCTTCAAAATTCAATGGCCTGATGGCACTGAGGAAATCTGCTATTCCCCGTCCCTGGTGGTTAAAGAGTACTTCACCCCGGATCAGTCCTATCCGTTGGATGATTTTGTAGCGCGATCGCGCACCGCCTTAACCATTGCCAGCGATCGCGTGCAAGCCAAGTATGGAATGCCCTGTAGCCTCGCCCTGAATCAATTAAGCCAAATTGAGCGCCGAGCCGATCAGTTCCAACAAAAAGCAACCATTCCTATTGCCGTTAAGGTTATTCAATTCATCGAATGAGGTGTAGTCATTCACTCCCCGTCAGCTACCCTGTACACACAAGTCGATCTCAAACTCGTTTTCCAAAGACCTTAGGGATTTGCCAAGAAATAATATCCCCTCTTCATTCCCCTACCCTCCTACCCTTTTACGCTCCTACCCCTACCCAATTGAGATTTTATTGATGCGCTGTTCCCTTAATTCTTGAATGACGTTGAGAGTGTTCTTACGGCCTGTGAGTCTAAACCCCAGTTCTCAGAATAATTTGGCCAGCACAGCTACAACCCTTTGGATAACAACGTTAAAGTTTGGCTTTCTACTAAAATCATGATGCCTAAACCGATCAACACGATCGGTAAAAGCAGATGCCCATAGCGCGCCAGGACTTTTACGATAACTGGGTGGCGGGTTAGGACATAGGCGATCGCGCACCAGATGCCGACCAGTCCAAAAAAGACGACCAAAATTAAACCGACCGTCGCCACAGGTTGATTGGCAAACAGAGGCAGATAAATACCCAAATTGTCGCCCCCATTGGCGACGGTAATGGCCGCAACTTGGCCGATCGGTGAGCTCAACAAAGCCGCTATTTTGCGAGAATTTTGCTGGGAACGATCGGGCAGGGTGGTAACGTTCACTTGCTGAACCGTTGATTCGGGTTCTTGATGCAACAGTTGGTTCAGGCCAATGGCGATCGGGAGTAACCCCAACAAGCCTAACCAAGGCCGAGGCAAAATTAACCCTCCCAATATCCCTGGCAAACTAGCTAAAACTAGGATAGAAAATCCTAGATATTGACCCATCACAATATCGCAAATACGTAGGCGAATACGCGGCGGGGAACTAACTCGATTAGATTGACTAAAATGAACTTGGCTAAACAGAATAGTCAACAGAATGAGATCATCAAGGTTAGTGGCAACAAACGCAGTCGTCCCCGTCGAAATTGCTTGCAATATCCAATGCATTGCTAAAATGAGTCTGCTGTAGCAGATGAAATCGATCGATCGAGTAACTCAGAGTCAACTTTGTCGAAATTGTGAATGACTGAATCATCCTTTGCTAAATCATTCATTACCGCATCACTAGATACATGATGATGAGTACTTTGATTCATTAAATGACCTGAAGATTGCGCCAAAGGAACCACCGTCTCAGACGGTATAGCTGCACCTAGCGCCGCCTCTAAGCAATCATGATCAGAGCGATCGCTCAATCGTTCCGACGGAGATATATGCTCTACTGCACTGTTCGCCACTGCTTTTAACTTATTACAAAATTCAGGACTGACATCCGTTGGGACAAATTGATGAATTGCTATATCTAATTCGGCATTAAGGTCAGGCAGCACAACTCCATCTGTCAAAGAAGTTAATGCTGTAGGTTGAGTAACCGTCTCATCAACCGCTTGAGTTCCATCAACCGCTTGAGTCAATAAAACAGCCTCTCCTTTAGAGCACTGGGTCTCTGAAAGTCTGTCATCTGAGAGCTTGGCATCTGAGAGCTTATTAGACAACTCATCGGACAACGTATCAGGCAAATCAGCAGATAAACCAGCAGACAACTCATCAGATAACTGCTGGACAGAAAGCGCAAGCTGATGCGATCGAGGTTTCAATTGCTCACCATTGCGATCTAAAGCCTGTCGAGCAAGGTTCATCCAGGCAGAATCATCGGGTTGCAGCCTTCTGGGTAGACCTTTTCGCTGTTCCACTGAAAGTAACTTTCGAGGAAACCGATCGCCCACGAGGCGTTCAAACTCCCGTGAAAAATGTGGAGTTGGTTGCCGCCGCCGCCGCCAGATTTTCAGAATTTCATCCACCGAAATCGCCTTATAGCGGCCTTGATACAATGCTTCAACCACTGCTAAACGAATCCACTGGGGAGAATAGTGAGCTTGCCAATCCGCCAACAAATCCTGAACCGAGCGACTCCCGAGGTCGAAGCTATAGTGCTTCAACAAAGACTCGGCATGGGTGATCGGATTAGAATCCGCCCCTAGCAGAGGATAACGAATGCGTGTCGAATAGGAAACTTGCTCATAGTTTGCCATGGTGGTGGTTGCTCAGCTTCACTGATCTGGAGTACCCTTAATCTTTGAGTTTAGTCAATTTTTTCCTAACGATCACCCCTAATCAATCTATTTTGCTGAAATAATGCAAATCGCGAAGAACCTAGTACCAAATTCATGGGTGATTGCAACACATAACGATTCTCCTTATATCTTGAAGCATTGGAAATTTACAACGCACAATTAGGCGATCGCTAGCCATCCACTGCCTTGAGTCAGCATTCGCCCGCCAGTCCTTCCGGCAGAGCATCCAGATATTGCACATCCAGATATTGCCCGTATGCAGAAGAGTTTGGAGAGTTTGCGGGGATGGATGGGGCACATAGATGGGATCTATGGGGGGTAGTCGCTAATCTAGTGGTTGCTAATCTATTCATCTCGATTCATCATTGCGATAGAGTGGATCCTTCTGATTCCTCTTTTCAGAGGAGAATTTGGGAAAAGTGTTTTAATTTAGACCACTACCATCAACGATCTCTCTTTTACACCTGTTTACTCCGGTTCCCCCTTTAGTTGGCATGACCTCTCCAGAAGCGCTAGAGGCATTATGGGGGGCAGGGGATAAATCTTGCAGAAAACCCGATCGCCCCTGAGCAATCGAGTCTCGCGGGCAACCTAGGGGGGATCTCCGCTACCATCAGGATGCAACCTCCCACCCCGTGGGCACCTTAAACCCAAACCACAACGATTTGACACGGATTGTAACATTCGATCGGGCTACCCTATTTGTCCTGCAAAGAGGGTAGCTTTAATTTTGGGGGTTTCTTCCTACCTCAACATTTAATCAATCTGTGGAGTAGGTGCGATCGATCTGTTTCCCCGAAGGTTGTGGATCCCTCCGCCCTCCTTATTAAGGAAGGAACTGGAGAAAGAAGGATAAAATTTGATTAATCAGGATATTATTTCTATATTTTGCTCAAATTGACTCGTATCCTCCTTTTTAAGGGGTATTTAGCGGGATTAGACGGTTTGCAAGTAAAAATATGACTGTTTAGACAACAACCTTGGTTACAGCTATAACAATGCTGAAATATGATGTGAAAGCACTGTAATTTTTGATTGTGAGTTCTTCTCTCCCAGGAGAATCGATAATGACTACCCAATTATCTGTAATCCGATTCCTAAATTTTGCAGTAACTGGTTGCCTCTTGGGGATGGGTAGTATAGGCTGCCAAGCCTTTCGTCACAATACAGCCACGTCCATGCCCGATTCGCTAGAGTCTTTTACACGATCTACATATAAGTTAGAAGAACAAGCTTGGGCAGTCATGAGTTGGGAAGAAAAAGTTGAATATAATCTGACAGAAATAATTCCTCAACAACCTGCGTTGAAAATTTTGCTCAGTCAAACCCATCAATTTAGACAAATGGGCAAGGCTTGTGACTTTCAGCGCTCGATCGAACCTCATGGTTTATTTGATTTTTGGGGGCCTTACCCAATAACTCAGCATGATTCTTTAATCGTTGCAAAGTGTAGCTTTAATATGACTTGGTTGACCCCTAATACTGTTGTTTTTCATTACAACGATCGGGATGGAATTAATCCCATTCCGTTACAACTCGATCAACCTGAGCCAGGAAATTTGTCCCATGCGACTCATTATTTTCGCAATTGGCCTCAATTTGACCCACAGACTCGTGAGCTAAGTTTTGAAATTCCTTGTAACTATCGACTCTTTGTAAAAGCAAAACTAAAACCACGAAAATATACATATCGTTTTGCAAATGGCAAACTGGTATTACAAAAAGCCCTATGGGATCAACGGCCCAACTGTGAAGCCCCCCCTCAATGGACACAAATCTACCCGTAAATATCAGAGGAATTGATGATGACTACCCAATTATCTGTAATCCGCTTCATGAGTTGTGGGATCACTATTTTGCTTTTGGGAATGGGCAGTACCGCTTGCCAAGCCTTTCCAAAAAATGCAGCCACCCCCGCTTTGCCAACGCCTTATACACCCTCTGAATACAAGAAACCACCTTTAACAGAAGAAGAAAAAGCATGGGCAGCAATGCCCTATGAAGATCAAGTTGAATTCATGATTAAACAATACCCTGAACTCAAGTTTCTATTATCAGAAAAGCATAAATTCCGTCAAATGGGGACGGCTTGCAACTTATCGCCTCGCACCCCTCAAGAAAAGGCAATTCCAAAAGGCTTGTATCATTTTATGGGGCCCTACAAAGTCACATCTAAGGATCTCTTGTTGATTGGAGAATGTGGCTTTAACACAACCTATGTCACTCGCAATGTGGTTGTTTTTCATTACAACACTCAAACAGGCGTTAATCCGATCCCGCTTCAACTCATTCAGCCAACGCCCACTGACCCGAATGCAAGTGCCCACTATTTTCGTGAGAAACCCTCTGCATTTAATAGAGTTGTTGGGAAATAAAACCAGCTCTGGGACAGGGTTTGCCCTGACTGTTATCTAACTTATGCTGCATCTAAGTAGAAGTTCCACAAGCCTGCTGCGTT